>JANNQH010000405.1:0-1731 GCA_031400655.1 Deltaproteobacteria bacterium
ACTCTTCGAGGTTCGCGCCCGTGACCGACAGACCGTGGATCAGGCCCTTGCGAATGGCCGGCGCCAGGCTGATGCCGAGCTGCGCCGAGGACATCGCACCGGCGACGGCCCAGTACATCTTGCCCCCGCCCTTGCCCCCGCTCTTGACGTGGTCCCAGTAGGCGAAGAGCGCGTCGCGGGTCGCGCGCGAATTGAAGTTCCGGAAGTTCCGGGTGACGAACTCGAGAATCGGGAGGTGGGTCGTGGTCATGCGGCCGCGGACTGTAACGCGTCGCCGCCGCCGGGTCCGCCCCTCGTAGCTCGATTCCGCTAGGTTTCGCGTCGCGCTGTGACCGAAGAGCCTGGCGAGCGAGGAGGAGAGCCGGTTGACGGAGATGGGATACGAGCTGCTCGAGAATCCGGCGTATCGCCATGTGCTTCTGAACCACCTGCCGATCACGGGCCTCGCCGTCGCCGCATGCGTGCTGGCCTGGGGCGTCTTCGAGGACCGCTGGGCCTCGATCGTCCTGGGGCTCGTGCTGGTCGCCGCCAGCTCCCTGTCGGCGGCCCTCGTCATGCAGGCGGGTGACGCGGCCTACCCCTTCCTGTTCGATCAGCTCGACGGCCACGGCCAGGCCTGGCTCGACCACCACGTGTTCCTGGCGGAGCGCTTTGGTCGCGGTCTGCCGATCAACGGGATGCTGGCCGTTCTCGCGATCGCTGTCGGGGCGCGGTGCTTGGCATGGCGCCGTCGCCTGGGGCTCGCCCTGCTCGCGACGACCTGCGCGAGTCTCGTCGCCGCCGTCGTCATCGCCGAAGCCGGCGGCCGGATCCGGCACAGCGAATTCCGGACGTCGAATCCGCCGGTGCACGCCGCGCCGGGCAGGCTTCGCTGACGCGGCGAGTGCGGCGCGCGCGAGGGGAGCATCGGGATGGAGATCGGTCGAGTCGGCGTGTGGACACGGACGGATGCGCTCTCGATCAGCGAGACCGTCGAATTCGCACAGCGCGTCGAGGCGCTCGGATACGGCGCGCTCTGGATTCCCGATGCCTTCGGCCGCGATCCCCTCGTCCACGCGGGCTGGCTCCTTGCGCACACCCGGCGCCTCGTCCTCGCGACCGGCATAGTCAACATTCACCTGCGCGATCCGATCGCTGTGGCCGGCGCGCAGCGCACGCTGCATGACCAGTCCGGCGGCCGATTCCTGCTCGGCCTCGGCGTCTCCCACGAGCCCGCCATGACGCGCATGCTCGGGCGATCCTATCCGCCGCCGCTCGCGAGCATGTGCGCGTATCTCGACGCGATCGCGGCGGCGCCCTGGGCCGGGCCGGTACTCGACGGCGTGCCGCCGATCGTCCTTGCCGCCCTCGGTCCGAAGATGCTCGCGCTCGCCGCCGAGCGGACGCTCGGCGCCCATCCGTATTTCGCGGCGCCTTCGAAAACCGCGAGGTCGCGCGCTTTGATGGGGGAGCGTGCTTGGCTATGCCCCGAGCAGAAGCTGCTGCGGGAATCCGATCCCGCCCGCGCACGCACCCGGGCGCGGGCGGCCATGGCGGGCTCGCTCGCCCTCCCGAACTACCGCCTGAACCTGAAGCGAGCCGGATTCGAAGAAGCCGAGCTCGATCATCGCGGGAGCGATCGTCTGGTCGATGCGATCGTGGCCTGGGGCGGACTCGACGTCCTGATCCAGCGCGTCGAGGACCACCTCGCCGCCGGCGCGACCCACGTCTGCATCCAGGCGCTCGACCCGG
>JANNQH010000406.1:0-1838 GCA_031400655.1 Deltaproteobacteria bacterium
CCGGGCGAGAAGGTCGGGAGCGTGCAATTAAACGACGCACCCGCAAAAGGTCCGCCGGACATGATGATGGAGAGCATGCTGGCGCGGCTCATGCCCGGCGACGGCGTGATTCCGATCGTCGAAGTCATTCGAGTCCTCGACCAGATCGGATCGACTGCGCCGCTGGGCATCGAAGTGTTCCACGAAAGCCACGCCCACATGGACGCCAACGAAGTCGCCAAACGCGCCGCCGAAAGTACGCGACGTGTGCTCGCCCTCGCGCGGGGCTGAAGGCGGGCTTCGCTCGGGCGCTCCCCGTTCGGGGTACAAGGCGCGACCGACGCGGCGCACGGGACGCGAATGGCTCGCCCGTTGGACGACCGCCTCGATAGAGCGACGGTCTCGACTTCTGCGACTGCTTCGCTGGGGCGGGCTCCGGCTGCGCTTTACTTCGCATCCCGTACACCGCGCCGGTCGCTCGCTGGGGTGCCGGATCGCGGAGACGATCGATCGGGGCGACGTGATTCGTCGTGAAGAGGGCGGGACCAGGTCGCCCGAACTCGAGACTCGGGTGAGATCGCAGGGGGACTCGCGAACGCGGCGTGTCTCCCTGTGAGTCAGGCGCGCCGTCCTCGATCCCATGTCTGGTGCCGAGACATCCAATCGAATCTCGGTGATCGTATTCCAACAAAGCACGTGCCACACGCGATGGCGTCAACCGCGAATGAGCGTCCGGTGCCGTGTGCTTTGATGCGAAGTCAAGCGCAGCCGGAACACGCCCCGGCGAAGCGAACCATCGATTCCGCAGCCGCAGAGGTGGCGAGCCATTCCCGTCAAGGCGCGCGGCGCCGGTCGCGACGTTGTGCCACGACCCCAACCGCGATCGGCTCAGCTCACAAACCAGCGGCCGTTGTTGACGGCAATGCTCTGGCCCGTGATCGGGCGCGCGAGATCAGACGCCAGGAAGAGCGCGGTCCCCGCACACTCCTCGGGCGTCGGCGTCGAGCGCAGCGGAAACTGCTGATTCCAGAGGGCCAGCTCTTCGTCGTAGGTTCGGCCGGCGCGGCGCGCCAGGTCCTCGACATAGCCCCGAAAATTCTCCCCCGTCATGGGTCCCAGCTGGATGCCGTTCGCGCGGATGCCGGTCGGTCCGAGCTCGACGGCGAGCGTGCGGACGAGGCTCGCGAGAGCGGCCTTCGAGGCGGCATAGGCACCCAACGTAGGAGGCGGATCAGTGCTCGCGCCGCTGTTCACGAAGATGAGCCGGCCGTCGCCGCGCTGCTGCATCGAGGGCACCACGAACTGCGCCAGATGGAAGGCGCCGAAGAGGTTCACCTCCATGATGTCGCGCCAGGTCTGTGGATCGGAGTCCGTCACGATCTTGTAGTCGCCGTCGTAGTGGCCGTTCTGGACCAGGATGTCGACGCCCCCGAAGCGCGCGATCGCGGCGTCGACGAGGGCGCGACAGGATTCGCGATCGGCGAGATCCGTCGGGCGGGCAAGAACGGGGCGGCCTAGGGCCTCGATCTCGCCGGCCACCTTCGCGAGCCGGTCGGCGCTGCGCGCGGCGATCGCGAGCGACGCGCCCTCCCGCGCGAACAGCAGCGCGATCTCGCGCCCGAGGCCGGGGCCGATGCCCGTGATGATCGCGACCTTGCCAGCGAGCAGCATGCTGCGTTTCTCCCGATCGGTAGCGTCTTTTCGAAGAAGGGCGTCAAGCCGGCAGTTTGAAGCGCCCCTCGGCGCGGGGGATCGGAAGATCGAGAGAGGTCTTGATCCCGGGCTCAGCGGCGCAGACCGGAACGATCGCATTGACGCAGTTCATCGCCGTCCACACGAGCCCGGGCTCCGTCGTCTTC
>JANNQH010000407.1:0-1896 GCA_031400655.1 Deltaproteobacteria bacterium
AGAATCTCTGAGACCTGGCGAGACGGATGGCCTGGCGAGCTACGGCGAGGGTGCGAGCTTCGAGCGGTGGGCGACAAGGGCCTCGCGCACGAGGTCCGAGAGAGCGGCGGCCTCGCCGGCGTCGAGCTGGGCGAGGATCTGCCGCCGCATGCGCGGGGCCCAGTACTTCCGCAGATGCGTCGCTACGCCCTCGCGCGCCTCGTTTCGATCGGGCAGCGCCGCGAAGAATTCCCCGATCCGATTGGCCATGTGGATCAGATTCGCCGGGTCCATGAGCGCCTAATTCCCGTCCTGGACGCGCGAGGCGCCGGCGTAGATCGTCGCCCGATCCTCCCGCACGAAGCCCGCCAGGAGCAGATTCGCGTTCAGGGCGCACTGGATCGCCAGCTGGGTCGGCGCCGACACCGCGGCCAGGATCGACACCCCCGCGATCGCCGTCTTCTGCACCATCTCGACGCTCGCCCGGCTCGTCACCGCGATGAAGCCCGCGCTCGGATCGAGCCCCCCCCGCAGCATCGCTCCGATCAGCTTGTCGAGGGCATTGTGGCGCCCGACGTCTTCGCGCACGAGCCGGATCCGCCCGTCGAGATCACATAATGCCGCGGCATGCGTGGCCCCCGTCGCCTGCGCGAGGGGCTGGCGCGATCCGAGCTCCCGCATCGCGCGCTCGAGCGCCGACCCACGAATCCGCGTCGATGGCAGCGCCTCCGCGGGCAGCCGAACCACCTGGTCGAGATCGTCGGTCCCGCACAGGCCACAGCCCGTCCGCCCGACCATGTTGCGCCGCCGCCCGCCCCGGGCCTCGGAAAGCGAGGGCGCGAGCGAGAGCGCGAGGACGATGCCCTTCTCCCGCAGGCGGATCTCGCAGCGCAGTAGATCGTCGGGCGCGTCGATCAGGCCTTCGGTGAGGCAGAAGCCAAGGGCAAAATCTTCGAGGTCGGCGGGAGTGGCAAGCATGACGACATGGGGCGTGCCGTCGAGCTCGAGGGAGACCGCGACCTCCTGGGCGACGCATTCTTGCGTCAGCTCGGCACGGCCCGACCGCAGCACGAGGGCGGCGACTTCGATCGCGCCCGCCGGCCGCGGCGGAGTCGATTCCGCCACGCTCACAGCCCCGCTCCCGGCTCCCGCCTTATGCGGTCCCGCAACAGATCCGCCTGGCGCGCGCTCTGCCGCTCGTGCTCGACCTGCCACTCCGACGGCCGCGAAGCCTTGCGGACCTCGACGGCCGTGACCTTGTACTCGGGGCAATTCGTCGCCCAGTCCGAGGAATCCGTCGTCACGACGTTCGCCCCCGACTCGGGGAAATGGAAGGTCGTGTAGACGACGCCGGGCTGGACGCGCTCGGTCACGCGCGCGCGCAGCACGGTCTTGCCGGCCCGGCTCTCGAGGGAGACCGCGTCATGCTCGGCGATCCCGCGCTCCCCGGCGTCATGGGGATGGATCTCGAGCAGATCCTCGGGGTACCAGGTCTGATTCGCAGTCCGGCGCGTCTGGGCCCCGACGTTGTACTGCGACAGCACGCGCCCCGTCGTCAGCAGCAGCGGGAAGCGGCGCGTGATCCTCTCCTCGCTCGGGACATACTGGGTGATCAGGAAACGACCCCGGCCCCGCACGAAGCTGCCGACGTGCATGATCGGTGTTCCCTCGTCGGGGGTCTTGTCGTTGCAGGGCCACTGCACGCTGCCGAGTCGGTCGAGCTTCTCGTAGCTCACGCTGGCAAAAGACGGAGTCAGCCGGGCGATTTCGGCCATCACCTCACTCGGATGGCCGTAGTCCATCGGGTAGCCGAGCGCATTCGAGAGCGCGCAGGTGACCTCCCAATCCGCCAGGCCGGAGAGCGGCGGCATCACGCGGCGCACGCGCGAGATGCGCCGTTCGGCGTTGGTGAAGGTG
>JANNQH010000408.1:0-1507 GCA_031400655.1 Deltaproteobacteria bacterium
GGCCAGGGTCGGCTCGATCACGTAGAGCACGCGGCTCGACCATTTGCGCCGCGGGAAGGGTTTGTGGAGATAGGCGTGGGATAGAGCGTCGAGGCCGACGAGGTCATTGTCGTCCCGGGTTTCGACGACGCGGCCCCGGATCAGCAGCTGCTCGTAAGGGTTCTCGCGGGCGACGAGTGAAATCGCGACGCGGGGGTCGCGATCGATGTTGAGGGACTTCAGCGATTTGCGATCGGTCGCGAGCAGCAGGCGGTCGCCCTCGCGGCCGATCCAGACGGGCTCGACCTTGGGCGAGCCGTCGGGCATCAGGGTCGCTAGATGCGCGAAGTTCGCCGCATCGATCAGCCGCTTCATGTCGTCGTTCAGGGCCTTTGCCACGCGCTCTCCTCTTGGCGTCCCCGCTAGGCCCGCCGGCAGCTCACCGAGAGCGCCTCGCCCGTCATGTAGCTCGAATAATCCGAGGCGAGGAAAACGACCGCATTGCCGATCTCCCAGGGCTCCGCCGCTCGCCCGAAGGCTTCGTTGCGCCGCACCATCTCGCGCAGGAACTCGGGGTCCGAGACCTTCTCGAGATGCGCATGCAGCGCCAGGCTCGGGACCACCGCATTGACCCGCACGCCGAACTCCGCCGCCTCGAGCGCCGCACAGCGTGTCAGCGCCAGCACCCCCGCCTTCGAAGCCGCGTAGGCGCATTGCCCGCGCTCCGCCCGCCAGGCGACGATGCTCGCCATGTTGATGATCGCGCCGCTTCGGCGCGCGAGCATTCCGGGCAGCGCCGCGCGCAGGCAGCGGAAGGTGCCCGAGAGGTTCGTGTCGAGGATCCGGTCCCATTGCTCGTCGCTCGCATCGACGAGGTCGAAGGTCCCGCCGAGGCCCGCGTTGTTGACGAGCACGTCGAGGCGCCCCATCCGCTCGCTCGCCGCGGCGATCAGCGACGCGACCTGTTCATTCGAGCGGACATCGCAGAGCTGGCGCTCGACCGGCCGACCGAGCGCCACCTCGAGCGCATCCGCGCACTCGAAGAGCCGCCGCTCGTGGAGATCGGAAAGCATCACCCGCGCGCCTTCTTCGGCGCACCGCCTCGCCGCCGAGAATCCGATGCCGGTGCCCGCCGCCGCCGTCACGAGCACGGTCTTGCCCGCGAGGAGCCCGTGGCTCGTCGGATGCGGCGGCGGTGCGATCTCTGCTGCGCTCACGCGAGCAGGCCGCCGTCGACGACCATCACGTGCCCCGTCACGTAGGACGCCGCATCGCTTACGAGGAAGCGCGCCGCGCGGGCGATCTCGACGGGCTCTGCGATCCGGTGCATCGGAATCTGGGCGGTCATCTCGGCGACGAACTGCTCGCGGCGCGCGGCGTCGACCGGAAGGATCATGTCCGTCGCTGTTGCGCCCGGGGTCAATGCGTTCACGCGGATGCCGAGCGGCGTCCACTCCTTCGCCAGGGTCCGCGTCAGGTTGACGAGCGCCGCCTTGCTCGCGCAGTAGGCGCCGATCCCGGCCATCGG
>JANNQH010000409.1:0-1700 GCA_031400655.1 Deltaproteobacteria bacterium
CGCATCGTTCCGGGCAACTTCTACGTCACGATTCCGGGCTCCGCCGAGGCGACGCAACGCGGTGTGGTGGCGATGATCGCCGAGCTCGAAGCACGCCGCGCTGCGGCGGCGGAGCGGGCTTGCTGGGCCCTCGTCGACGAGATCGGCGAGCTCGTGGCGGCCCGTTTCGAGGCCTGATCGCCTGCTCTAGATGCCTTCTCCGGACTCGGCGATCAGCTGCTGCAGTCCGCGCTTGTCGACCTTGCCCGTGGCCATCATCGGCAGCTCGTCGAGCGAGGCCAGCTGCACCCATCGTCGCGGCACCTTGAACGCGCTCAGCCGTTCGCGGGCGAGGCGATCGAGTGTGGAGAGCTCGGTCGGGTCGCGGCAGAGGACGGCCGCGCCGACGACCTCCCGGTCGTCGTTCTCGTCGCGCACATTGGCCACGAAGGCCTGCGCGACGCACGGAATCGTGCGAAGCGCTGCTTCGACCTCGGACGGATAGACCGTCGCCCCGCTCACCTTGAACATGTCGTCCGCGCGTCCCTTGAAAAAGAGGTAGCCGTCCTCGTCGAGCACGCCGAGGTCGCCCGTTCTGTAGAAGCCATCGGGTGTGAACGTATCCTCGCGGAGGCGCCCGAGAATTCCGCTCATGAGGTTGGGCCCTCGCAAGGCGATCTCTCCCTGGCTTCCGGGTTCGACGGCAGCTCCGCTCTCGATCTCGAGGATCCGAACCTCGAAACCGTCGAAAGGCCGTCCGCAGCTGCCCTGTTTGCCCTCCGGCATGTCCGTATCGAGCTTGCTCCCGCAGTAGGGGCCGAAGCTCTCCGTCATGCCGAAGATGTTGGCGCGGGCGCCCGGTCGCGGTCGCCGCGATTCTGGAAGCAGCGCGGGGAGACTGGCGGGGCCGAGGCTTGATAGGTCGGTTGCAGCGAAAGCGGGGTCCGCCGCGATGCGAGCGGCCTGGTCCGGCCATCCGCGAAACAGGGAGACGCGCTCCCGGGACAGGAAGGCCAGCGTTCGCGCCGGGGTCGGGTCGGATTCCGTGAGGAGCGTGGCTCCGGCGACGAGGGCGCTGAGAAGCCCGGCGCTCAGGCCGCCCGTCCAGAAGAACGGCATCGGTACGTAGAGGCGTTCACCGCGACCGATACAGCGCACGTCGAGTCCGCTCGCGACGGCCCGCAGGGCGCTTCCGTGCGTGTGGACGACTCCCTTCGGCGCACTCCGGCTGCCCGAGGTGAACAGGATGACGAGCTCATCGGAGGGCCGCACGGATTTTTCCAGCGCCAGGGCTACCTCACGACTCATCGATAAAGAGGGGAGCGCGTCGGCCGCCCAGATTGCCTGAAGCGCCGGAAGTGCCGCGCTGCGGCGCCCCGCGTTTGTCTCCTCGACGATCCCGGGCACGATCGACTCGAGCTCGGCGAAATAGTCTCGCCCGCGATATCCGCGGATCGCGACGAGGTGCGAAACCGAGGCTTGTCTCAGCTGCGCGACGAGCTCCGGCGGTCGCAAGAGGGTCGACAGCGGGACCAGAACGGCGCCGACGCGAAGCGCGGCGTAGGCGATGACCGCCCAATCGATTCCGTTCGGCGCGAGCAGCGCGATTCGAGCGTGTTTGCCGATGCCCGCCGCGACCAGCCGGCCCGCGAGCTCCCGGCTGCGTTGGTCGAGCTCGGCATAGGAGATCGACGTCTCGTCGTGGACGAGTGCGATCGTCT
>JANNQH010000410.1:0-20292 GCA_031400655.1 Deltaproteobacteria bacterium
TGCTTGCGCGACAGGATCTTTCCGCTGCCAGCATCGACGAGCACTTCTTCGGCCCCCTTCTGTCCTGCAACTTGGACGTCGAAGGAATAGACGAGGCAGCCGCGTTCGACCTCGAGCTCGCTTTCCGCGACGGTTGCGGTCCCTGGAAAATTGGCGAATCCGGCAAGCGCGGCTTTTTCCGCGTCCGCTTCTTTCACCGTCGCCAAGCCGGCCAACGCGGACTTGGGTGTGTCCTTCGGTGGACGTATGCCGCAGGGCGACTTCGCGGCGGATATGGATGCAGAGAAGGCGACGAACAGCAATGCCAAAGTAACGATCCGTTTCATGAATGATCTCTGTTTTGGTAGGTATTGATTTCAGAGCCAGCGAATCTCCGAAGCGTCGTCGAATCCGAAATCGACACAGCAGAACCAACCACGATCGAATGTTGCGCCTGGATCGGTGGGTCTCGATGAATCGCTTCTGTCGGCGGGAGAACGCGAAGTTCGGCACCGGTCCGAGCTGCGCCCACCGCTAGAGGTTCAATCGATTCCGGACCTTTTGAACAGGCGCGAATGAAAACTCCGAAATAGCTCGAGTCCACCACGGCTCCCACCCGCACGATCTCGGGCAGCAACGCCGCGTGCAGCTTCTGGAGGTTGTACCAGGGAACGCCGGGATAGACATGGTGACCGATGTGGTAGTTGATGTTGTTCCAGAAAAAGCTGTTGACTGGATTGCTCAGAATCGTGCGCGTCCCCAGGAGCTGCCCCTCATTCCACGGCGTTTCGTAGTGTTCCGCAATGAATCGAACGCTATTCAGAAAAGAGAATACGTAGAGAGGGATCAGCCACACGGCGAGAAACTCGCTCATCACACCGAGATGCCAGGTCGTGACGAGTAGGCCCCCAAACACGACTATCCGCAGTAGAATTTCAGCCCCGTGAATAAGCCATGACCGTCGATCGAACTTCTGAATCGGATAGATGATTGTGAACTGGATGACGGTCAATACGCCGCCTACGAGGATGTACGAATAAAAGAGGACGAAGTCGAGAAATCCGCGCCCACCCATCGTGAATGCGTCGGGATCTTTTGGACTGCGGTTGTGGCGGTGGTGTTCCAAGTGGTCTTGCCTGAAGGAGACGAAGGTTGCCATCAGGGGAAGCATCGAGAAGACGCCGAACGCCCAGTTCTTCCACTTCGCCTTGAAGAGCGAATTGTGTGTGCAATCGTGCATGAACGTCACGATGCTCATCCACAGGTAGCCCATAGCCACGTACAGGGCCCAGCGGAATGACGGGTTGCTTGTGGTCCAAGCGAGATATCCCGCTGACCCCAACAGTACATAGAAGAATGGGATCTTGAGGTTGGGGATCCAGGAACGACCGTGCAGAGATTTCAACTGGTCAATCGAAATCTTGTGAGCCCGCTGTACTGCAACCATTTTGCGCCCCCGGAAGTCGCCTGAAGTCGCTGCGATCTGATGAACCGTGTTCGTTCAGAAAACGCTGGGATTCATCGCATCGGTCGAACTCGACCGATAGCTTTGGTGAACCTCATGTTTAATTCTTAAGGGGCGGTTGTTTTGAGACAGACCGGGATGACGAAGTTCCCCTTATTTTCGACGCGATGGATCTCAAGAAACTTCGGAATGATTCGATCATCGACTCGATGAGCCTTGAATGGGGAAGGTGGACATCGTCCCGATGTGTGATCTGGACCACTCGCCGAAGATCGAGCTCCCGCGCTCAATGAGGACCCATACGGCCATGGACTACTCACTTCTATGGAGTTCAGGCCGGTGACGACGCGACACGAGGTACGTGTCGCAGGCGTGGGCTCTCGATGGGGTAGACGGAATAGGCGCGGGGGATTTACCGGAACTCGAGAACTATCGAGTCGAAAGTGGAGCGGAAGCGGCCGAATCAGCATTTCGCGAGATGGTGCCGCTCGACCAGACGACCCGTCGCGACCTGCCGAAATCTGCACGTTGCTGCCGTTCTCCGCAGACAGGCGAGCTGCGGCTCCACCTATGCGGGGCCTGGAGCGGCGAGTCCCCGCGCCCACGGCTCCGTGAGGTCCCGGCATGGAGATTGCTCTCACCGGAGCGTGGGGTGTGAGTCCAATTGCAAAAATGCGGCCTTTGGAGAGGAGGATGATGAAGTCAAAGCAGCAGATCAGGAAGCGACGAAGGGCGATGAATTGGTGGACGGCGGGAGCGATGGGCGCAGAGTTGCTACTCGCCAGTGTGCTCGCGGGTAGCGTGGCGAACGCCGTGACGGCCGCCGATCCGCGTGGCCTGTGTCCTGCGGCTGCGTCGACGGAGCTCAAGGCAGAGCAGGCCGACTGCGCAGATCAGCTCGACGGGCTAGAGCAGATCTGCGGTGAGCTCGGGGGCGGCAAATTCAACCCGGTGATCAATCCGGCGATTACGCGCCGGTCACTCGTTTCACACGAAACTCCAGAAGCCCTTTCTCGAGCGATCTGTTGGACCGTGTTCGTCTCGGAACGCCACGCGACTCCACCGCGAAAAGATGGGTGTCTCGTAACGCCTCGTCCGCCCGAGCTCGGCTGCTCGTTCCGATTCCGGGGCGAGTACCGCCCCGTGAGAGCTACGCGCGGTCGTCATCTCGGCTCTAGCACCGATCGGCGCTAGTCCACGCGAGGGCTGAGTGGATCCAGTGATCCTCGAAGTGGGCGAGATCTCGCGCCATGGGGGGGCGGCCCTGCCGCAATCGGCACGCTTCTTCTCGATCTTGCAGTCCCGAAACGCTGCGCCCAGGACCTATCAGGCTCACGGTGGCCGCGAGCAGCTCTAGATCTCATAACTAGCAGGCACGGAATTTGCTCTTACCTCCGATCGAGGCGACCGGTGGTCGGTCGGACTCGAGCGCGGCGCTTGCGCCCTGGATCGGAGGAGGAAGGAAATATGATGATGAAGCACGACGATCGAAAAGGAATGCGGGTGGCCCGAGCGCCGCATCGGAGCCGAATGTTCGGGCTGCTTCCGATGATCGGACTGGCGTGGGTCGGAGCGACGAACGCCCACGCCGTCAGCCCCGGATACTGCACGGCCACCGCACGGGCCCAGCTCGCGGCCTGTCGCGGGGAGGTGATCGATGATTTCTCGACCGCCAGCGCAATTTGCATCAACGAGAGCAACTCGACGGATCGCGCCGCGTGCAATCGGAACGCGGCCACTGCGAGGCTCGAGAAGGCCGATCTGTGTGAGGATCAGCTCGAGGCGCGGATCGAAGTCTGCGACGGTGTGGGCGAGGGGCGCTACGACCCCGCCTTCGACGAATCGCGCTTCGTCTCGGACTTCCGCTTCCCCGGCGTCACGAATCCGTATCTCCCCCTGAGCATCGAAAATACCTGGGACTTTGCCAGCCAGGACGAGACGGGCCACATCGAGGTACTGAGCGACACCAAGCTGATCGACGATGTCACCTACCTGGTCGTGCGAGATCGGGTGAGCGTCGACGGCATCTTGAAGGAGGACACGGACGACTGGTTCGCCGTCGCGCGTAATAACGGCGACGTGTGGTACTGCGGCGAGGAGGTCAAGGACTACGAAGTCTTCGAGGGCGACGAGCCGCAGAACATCGAGCTCACGAAGATCGACGGCTCCTTCAAGGTCGACCGCGACGGGGCCAAGCCCGGCATCTTCGTGCCCGCCGCCCCGGTGAAGGGCAAGGTCTTCCGGCAGGAGTACTCGCTCGGCAACGCCGAGGACATCGTCGAAGTGCTCGAGACGAAATACGTGTACGGCAGGAATGCGGAGCTCGATCAATTCGTTCCGAAAGCCCTCGCCGATCATCTCTGTGGCGCCGGGTGCGTCGTCACGGGGGAGGGCACGCCGATCGAGCCCGACGCCTTCGCGCGCAAATACTATGCGAAGGGGATCGGCGTCTTTCTCGAGGTGACGCCCGAGACGGGCGAGGTCAATCGGCTGATCAACTGCAACGTCGATTCGCGCTGCGCCAGGTTGCCTCAACCCTAAGCCGGTACGAGTCGTGCCCCTTCGGTGGGAGCGAAACCTTTCGCTCTCGCGGAACGGGCCCGGCAAATCACTTCGATCGAACCCGCTCAAATGGAGAATACAGTCATGCAAAGATCCAAAATCAGCTTGATCCTGCTGGTCGCCGGCCTCGTGGCCATCGCCGTACCCGCTTCCGCCGGGGGGCGGAAACGGTCGAATCCCTGCCGGCAGACGACGGCGATACTCGCCACCGCCTGCCAGCTCGAGTTGAACGAGGAATTCGAGACGGCCCGAGCCGTCTGTGTGAACGAGCCCGACGAGGCTGCCCGGGAGGAATGTCTGGACGACGCGGATGAGGGTCGCGACGAGGCGCGAACGAGCTGTCATGAAGTCCGTGAAGCCCGGATCGAAGTCTGCGCAGTGCCAGGCCTCGAAGGTCGCTATGCCCCCGAGATCGACCCCGCGAACTTTGTGAGCGAGATTACGAATCCGTACGCCCCCTTCACGGTCGGGAGCACCTGGCGCTACGAGAGTGAAACCGACGAGGGCCTCGAGACGATCGAGATCGAGGTGCTCGAGGAGACGAAGGAGATCCTGGGCGTCAGCTGCACCGTCGTGCGCGACACGGTGTCCCTCGACGGCGTGCTGATCGAGGACACGCTCGACTATCTCGCGCAGGACGTCGACGGGAACCTGTGGTACTTCGGCGAGCTCTCGCAGAGCTTTGAAGACGGCGTGCTCCACGATCTCGACGGCTCGTTCACCGCCGGTATCGACGGGGCCAAGCCCGGATTCTGGATGAAGGGGGCTCCGGTGGCGGGCGAGACCTACCGCCAGGAGTGGTTCGTCAGCGAGGCGGAGGATATGGCCAACGTGGTGAGCCTCGACTCCCCGGAATCCGTGCCCTTCGACAATGGCGGCGCCGTGCGTCAGATCCGGGAGTTTACTCCCCTCAGCCCCGGCGGCATCGAGTTCAAGTACTTCGTGCCCGGCGTCGGTCTCGTACTCGAGACGAAGCCCGGATCGACGGAGCGCCTCGAGCTCGTCGAGTTCAACCCGTAGCGGGGAAGGCGGACGGGTGGCGCCTGCCCACCCGTCCGCCGATGCTTCCCCTGCGCGCAACGCTGGGCAAGCTCTCGCCGGCCGTTTTCTGTGCCGACTAGCCTCGGTCGGCTTCCGCCGCGATCGACTCGGCCCGGACCGCATCGCCCGGGCGGACGCCCTGGACTCCGTCCACGATCACGCGCTCGCCGCCCGCGAGCCCTTCGAGGACCTCTTGTCGCCCATCGACCATCCGACCCGGACGGATGGGGCGTCGCTCGACGGTGTCGTCCTTGTTGACGAGCAGCACGTAGCTCCCCCCCTGCTCGTCGAGCACGGCCCGCTGCGGGATCAAGACGGCAGTGGGGACATCGGGAAACCGGGCGACCACCCGGACGAATTGCCCGGGCCGGAGCGCTCCCTCCGGATTCGGGACCCGCGCGCGCACCGCGAGCGTCCCGAGCGTGGCATCCACGGTCGGCGCGACGTAGTCGACGACGCCTTCGTGCGGGTAGCTCGTGCCGTCTCCCAGCACGATCCGAACGGGAATCGGGGCGGGCGACGCGCTTGCGCTCGGTCCTGACGGGTCGCCGCCGCTCTTCGGGAGCGCCTCGCCTTCCGGCGCTGCGAAGTAGATGTGGATGGGATCTTCCTGGACGAGCTCCGCGAGGATCGTGTCCTGCCCGGACTCGCCGACGAGATTGCCGATATCGACCAGTGCACGCCCCATGCGGCCGGCGACGGGCGCGCGAACGTTGGCATAGGAGAGACCCAGCTCCGCGGCCCTCACCGTGGCCTGTGCCGCTTCGGAGCTTGCGGTGGTCGCGTTGCGCGCGGCGCGTCGCTGGTCGATGACTTCGCTGCTGACGACGCCGCTCTCGAAGAGGACCTCCGCCCGCGCGAGATCCTGCTCCGCGCGAACCGCGTCGGCGTGGGCTCGCGCGAGCTGACCCTTCGCCTCGGCGAGCGCGACCTCGAAGGGCAGGGGGTCGATGCGGAAGAGCAGGTCTCCCTTGGCGACGCGTGCACCGTCCTCGAAACGCTGCTCGACCAGGTAGCCCCGCACGCGTGCGCGCACGTCGACGCGGTCAACCGCGCGCACGTTGCCCACGTACTCGCGCCGATCCGCCAACGCGGCGACCTGCGCCACGTCGACCTTCACCGTCGCTGGCCCCCGGCTCGCGGGCGGCTCGCCGCCGGGACACGCGAGGGCGAGGACCGCGCCAAGCGCAGCGGCGAATCGCAGCCTCCGCAATCCGACCGCGCGCCGCCTCACATCATCCTGTCGCCCGCTCATCGGCCCGCTCCCGTAGTACCTTGCTTGCCGCTCTCGTGGAATCGACGCCCGATTCGCTCTGCCGCGCCCTGGATGATCACATAGAGCGCGGGCACCAGCGCCAGGCTCAACGCCGTCGCCACCAGCATGCCACCGAAGACGGCCGTGCCGAGGGATCGCCGCGCGGCGGAGCCTGCCCCGGTCGAGACGACCAGCGGAACGACGCCGAGGATGAAGGCGAGCGCCGTCATGACGACTGGCCGAAAGCGGGTCTCCGCCGCCTCGCGCGCCGCATCGATTAGCGTTGCCCCTTCCTCCCGACGACGCTTTGCGAACTCGACGATCAGGATCGAGTTCTTGCTGGCGAGCCCGATCAGCGTGACGAGTCCGATCTGCCCGAAGAGGTCGTTGTCGAGTCCCCGCAGCAATTGGGCGCCGAGCGCACCGAGAAACGCCAGCGGCACCGCCAGCATGATCACCAGCGGCAGGCTGAAGCTCTCGAACTGCGCGGCGAGAAACAGGAACACGACGAGCAGCGACAGCGCGAGGACGATTTGCGACTCGCGCCCGATCTGTCGCTCCTGATAGGCGGTGCCCGTCCACTCGAAGGCCATGCTGTCCGGCAGCAGGTCATGGGCGATCGCCTCCATCGCATCGAGCGCCTGGCCCGAGCTGTAGCCCGGGGCAGCCTGACCGCGGATGGTCGCGGCGCGGTAGACGTTGTAATGCGGGATGTCTCGCGGGCCGGCGATGCGGGAGAGCTTCACCAGCGTCGAGATCGGCACCATCTCGCCCCGATCCGACCGCACCCACAAGCGCTCGACGTCTTCGGGCGTCGCCCGCAGATCGCTCTCCGCTTGCGCGTAGACCCGGTACGGACGCCCGAAGCGATCGAAGTCGTTCACGTAGAGGCCGCCCATGTAGGTCTGCAGCGTCTCGAAGACCTCGTCGACGCGCACCCCGAGAGACTTCGCCTTGGCGCGGTCGAGATCGACGAAGATCTGCGGGGTGACGGGACGGAAGGACGTGAAGAGATTGGCGAGCTCCGGCGTCTCGCGACTGCGGTCGATGATCTTCTGGGCCATGTCGGAGAGTCCTTCGAGGCTCCCGCCCGAGCGGTCTTCGAGCTGGAACTCGAAGCCCCCCGTCCGCGAGAGGCCGCGCACCGGCGCCGGATTCAAGACCCGGACCACCGCCTCCGGAATCGTGGCGACGCGCGACCGGACCTGGGCCAGGATCGACTCGAGCGACTCGTCTCGACCTCCGCGCTCCGACCACGGCGCGAGCGTGACGAAGAACGATGCGACGTTGGAAGGCGACGTATTCGTGAGCACGTCGTAGGCGCCGAAGAGATTCCAGCCGACGATGCCCGACGTGTCGTGCAGGATCGCCTCGACCTCGTTGGCGACCTTCTCCGTCCGTTCGAGCGAGGCGCCATCGGGGAGCTGGAAGCTGATCATGAAATAGCCCTGATCCTCGTCGGGCAAGAAGCCCGTCGGCACCAGCCAGAAGAGCAGCGCCGTCGCCAGGCCGAGCGCAACGAACGCGCCGAGCACGACGTTCCGCCGCGGCAGCAGCCATCGCACCGCGCCGTCGTAGCGCTGCATCACGCTCCCGAAGCCCCTGTCGAAGGCGTGGAAGAAGCGGGACTTGTGCTCGCGCTCGGGCCGCATCAGGATCGCGCAGAGCGCCGGCGAGAGGGTCAATGCGGTCAGGAGCGAGATCAGGACGGCGCTCGTCACGGTCAGGCCGAACTGGCGCAACAAGAGTCCCGTCGTGCCGGGCAGGAAGGCGACGGGAACGAAGACCGCACCGAGCACCAACGTCGAGGCGACGATCGCGCTCGTCACCTCGCCCATCGAGCGGGCGACGGCTTCACGGCGCGGGATTCCCCGACCGATCAAGCGCGCGACGTTCTCCACGACCACGATCGCATCGTCGACGACGAGCCCGATCGCGAGCACGAGCGCGAAGAGCGTGATCGAGTTGATCGAGAGTCCGATCACGTTCAGCACAGCGAGGGTGCCGATCAGCGACACGGGGATCGTGACGGCGGGAATCAGGGTCGTGCGCCAGTCCTGGAGAAAGACGTAGACCACGAGGAAGACCAGTAAAACCGCAGTCGCGAGCGTCCGAAAGACTTCGCCGATCGATTCGGCCACGAACTGCGTCGGGTCGTAGCGAACGCGCCAGTCGACGCCGGATGGGAAGCGCTCGGCGAGCCGGGCGAGCTCGGCGCGCACGTTCCGGGAGACATCGAGCGCGTTGGCATCCGGGATCTGGAAGACGCCGAGCGCCATCGCGGGCTGCCCGGTCAGGCGGGTGAAGCCGTTGTAGTTCTGTGCCCCGAGCTCCACGCGGGCCACGTCGTGCAGGCGCAGCAGCGACCCGTTCGGCTCCGCCCGGACCACGATCTGCTCGAACTCCTCGACCGACTCGAGTCGGCCCTTCGTGCGCAGGGGCAGCTCGACCTGCTGTCCGGCGGGCGCGGGGGACGCTCCTGTTCGCCCCGCGGCGATCTGCTGATTCTGCTCGCGCACGGCCTCGACGATGTCGCCCGACGTGAGTCCGAGCTTGGCCAGCTTCTGCGGATCGAGCCAGATCCGCATCGCGTAGCGGCGCTCGCCGGGGAGCGAGATCTCGCCGACGCCGGGGACCCGCTTCAGTGCGTCGACGATGTTGATCAGGGCGTAGTTCGAGAGATAGAGCGTGTCCCGCGATCCGTCCGGCGAGAACAGGTTCACCACCATCGTGAGATCCGGAGCCTGCTTGCGCGCGGTGATCCCGTAACGCCGGACCTCCTCGGGCAGACGGGGCTCCGCGACGGCGACGCGGTTGTTCACGTTGACGGTGGCGATGTCGGCGTCGGTTCCGAGCGCGAAGGTGACGGTCAGGCTCATCTGGCCGTCGTTGGCGCTGGCCGACGACATGTAGAGCATGTGCTCGGCGCCGTTGACCTGCTCCTCGATCGGAAGCGTGACCGTGCGCTCGACGACATCGGCGCTCGCCCCCGTGAAGTTTGCCGACACGTACACGGACGGCGGAGCGATCGGCGGGAACTGCGAGGTGGGCAGCAGCGGAGCCGAGATCAGGCCCGCCACCGTGATGAGAATCGCGATCACACCGGCAAAGATCGGGCGATCGAGAAAGAACACGACGAAAGCGGGGGCTCGCCGGCCTGGATCGGTCGGAGTCGGGTAAATGGGGCCGGTCGTAGACAAGACGCTCCCGGAATCAAGAGGTGCGGGAAGGCACGGACCCGCTTCCTCGATCTCCACGGTTTACCATGCCCGCCGAGCTTGCGCCGGCCGTGCGATCCGGGATATCAGCCCGCGATTCGCTCCTCTTTCCCGTATCCGAACGTCCCGCTGAACAGACCATCGTCGATCGGATGGGTTGCGGCGAAGCGCCTCACCCGACCGCCCCCCAGGTCGGCGACGTACTCGGCAAAGACGTACCAATCGGTCGCAATCCGCGACACGATGGCGATGTCGCGGGCGCCGGCGAAGATCGACGTGAGGATCTTCTGGCCGTCCGCCCGATTGCGGGCGGTCGAGATGCCGGGGGCTCCGTCGATCGCGTCGAAGCGGGTGGCCGCGGTATGGCCGGGGGAGAGCAGGGCGCCGACGCGTCCCTCGTTCCCCGACCGCAACGCGTCGACGAGCTCGTCGAGCATGGCCGAGTGGCGCATCTCGCGGGCGGGATAGCTGGCAGGCTCCGCCACGATGTGGGGCGCCGTCCCGCGCACGACGTCGTCGAAGGGGTGGCGCGTCACGCAGATCTCGCCGCGGATGCCGTCGTCGGCCGTCGGGAAGAGGACCGCCGAGTTGACCACGAACTCGGCACCGGTCGCATCGGCGTCGCCGACGGCGCCCGTGCCGCGCAGCGTCGCGGCGCTGTCGTTGAATACGTACCAGTCCCCCGCGATGCTGCGCAGCGGTCTCGAGTCGAGCACTGCGTACGAGTCGAGGCGACCCGCATAGTAGTCGCGGACCTGGTCGTAGCTCGTGAGCACGGTGCCGGGCGGGATCTCGTTGCCGGCTCGGGTTCGATTCGGGACGGCGAAGAAGACGTCCTTCGAGATCGTGGCGCAGACGGCTTCGGCATCGACCGCCGTCTCTTCGATGACGTGGTAGCGGACCGTGAAGAGCGAGCGTTCGCCGACGTCGCGGAGCCAGTGCTGGAGGCGGTACGCGGTGCTCATGCTGGAGGGACCTCCCGGGTGCGCACCTCTTTTGTGTGGGGGGAGGGGGTGCGCCGATGCGCAGCGGGGATGCTGCACGGGAGGAAGGCTCGCGCTCGGGTTCGCTGCGCGCAAGCGATCGCGGTTCGAGGTCGCGCGGTTCGGTGTAGAGTGCCTTCCGGGCAGTCGCTCTCTCGGGGAGGCGCGCGTGCGGAAGATCGAGGTCATGGATCCGGGTCGGGGCTTTGCTGAGAGCTCGCCCGACGCGTCGATCTGGATGAGCGCGCTCGAGCTCGACGCCGGGGCGGTACTCAGCTGGGACCCGAGCCATGGCGACGAGGCGCTCTACGTCGAGAGCGGTGAGCTCGTGGTCGACGGCCGAATCTGCGGGGCGGGGGGCGCGATCGTGATCGAAGCGCGGGCCTGCCCGACCGTCGAGGTCCGGGTCACGAGTCGCGTCGTCCACATGGGCGCTCGGGGCGGCGGGGGCGCGGTCGATGATATTAGTCCGAGTTCGTCGGCGGGCGGGACGGATCGGGACGCGCCGGCAGTCCACGTGGTCGGACCCCGCGGCACCTTCGAGGCGATCGAGCCCGGGCGCGAGACCCGCTTCTTCGCCGACGCGACCTGTCCCCACTGCTCGCTCTGGCTCCTCTACACGGCGCGCTCGTTCGCCTACGAATCCCCCGTCCACAGTCATTCCCAGGACGAGCTGATCCACGTGCTGCGCGGCGAAATCCGGCTGGGCTCGCTCGTTGCCGGACCGGGCGCGACCGTCTTCATCGCAGCGGATCAGCCCTATCACTTTCGTTCGGGTCCGGAGGGGTTTGCGTTTCTCAACTATCGGCGGGCCGCGTCGGTGATGACGATCCGTCCGACGGGAGAGAAGATCATCGAAGCGGGGGCGGCCACGGGGATGACCTCCGTGGCAGATGCGGTTTCGCCGCTGGAACGGAATCGAGTGCTGCGATCCGGAGAGAGAGAATCATGGCTGGAAAATCCGACCTGACATCGGTGGTTTCGCGGCGAGTCGTGATCGGACCCGGGCCGGACGGTCGCTCTGAAGTCCTCTCCGACGTCGCTCTCGGACCCCTCGACCGCGCGCCGGCGGGCGAGCGCGCAGTCGAGCTGACGGAGCTGTGGCGTCTGGACGCCGCGCTGCGGTCGGTGGTCGACGGCGGAGATCCGGCCCTCGATCCCTGGCAGATGATTCCTTCGCACGGCGGACTCGCCTGGCGGCTGGTGCGCTGGGGCGCGTCATCGCCCAAGATGCACCAGACCGACACGCTTGATCTGTTGCTCATCCTCGCAGGCAGTATCGAGCTCGAGTACGAGAAAGGGCGCGTGCGGCTCGGCGTGGGCGATACGGTCGTGATCCAGGATGCGCTTCATGCCTGGCATCTGGTCGACGGCGTAGCGTGTGTGGCGCTTGCGGTGATGGCGCGGCCGGCGCCTGCGATGAAATAGGCCGGCAAGAGCTCGAGCAGGCCGGCGCTCGAGAGGAGGAACGAAGATGGGCGAGACGGGCAAGCTGGATCCCACGAAGGGCTACCGCGCCGTCGAGGAACGCCTCGACCGGACCAAGGATCCGCGCCATCGCGCGGTCCTTTCGTGTCTGCGCGACCATCTCCTCGCCGAGGCGACGGGCAACTTCGACCTCCTGCTCTCGACGCTGGCCGCCGAGCCGCATTACCACTTCTGGGTCGACGGCAGCGGATTCGGCGGTGGTCCGCGAGGGCTCGCTGCCGTGCGTTCGCATTACGAGCAGCTCTTCGAAGAGGGGCGCAGCGTCTGCGAGTACGACATCGAGCGGATCGTGGTCGACGACGACGTCATCGTCACTGAGGGTTGGTTCGATCAGCTCTTTCCCGGCAGGGTCCTCCGCAAGCGGGGCGCCGCGGTCGATGACCCGGATGCCGTCTACTCCCATCGGATGCGGCTCTTGCTGATCTGGCCCTTCGACGCGAACGCCCGGCTGATCGGCGAGGACAGCTACGCCAACGGCGCGATGTACCTCCCGGAGAACATTCGCAAGCTGTCGGCCAACGAGGTGCCCGCGATCTACTACGATCGGCTCCGCTGAACCGCGGCGATCGGTGAAGACGCGGCGGGGGGCCACAGCGAGCGTGAACAGGAGACCAGGGTGGCGAAGACCTATCGATTGATTTCAGGCGATTCCCACATCAACGAGCCGCCCGACCTCTGGACGAGTCGGGTGCGCGCGAAGTTCAAGGATCGCGCGCCGCGGATCGAACGTCTCGAGCAGGGCGATGCCTGGATCATGGAGGGCTCGCCGTCCCCGATCAATTTTGGCAACAACGCCAACGGGGGGCTGCCGGCGGCGCAGCGCTCGGCCTGGATGCGCTGGGAGGAGATCCGCAAGGGCGGCTTCATTCCCGCAGTGCGTCTCGAGGAGCAGGCGCAGGACGGTGTCGAGGCCGAGGTCCTGTTCCCGACGCCGCGCGTGTCGCATAACGTGTTTGCCAACAACGCCGATCGCGAGTTCCATCTCGACTGCATCCGGGCCTACAACGACTGGCTCTCCGAGTACGCGAGCCATGCCCCCGACCGGCTGGCGGGCATCGCGATGATCCCGACCACCGACCTTGCTTCCGCCGTCGCGGAGCTGACGCGCGCGATGGCGCTGCCGGGCCTGCGCGGAGCGCTGATCGGTCGCTATCCGAGCGGTGCAATGGCGCCGTCACCCGAGGACGACCCTTTCTGGGCAAGGGCAGAAGAACTCGGTGTACCCGTCCACATCCACGTCTCGCTCGCCGAGGTCGCAAGCGACAACGACCCCGAGCGAAAGAAGGCGGGGGCCCGCGGCGAGCTGCGCCACCTCGACGCCTCGCTCCGGACCTACGAGCTGATCTGCGCCGGGATCTTCGACCGGTTTCCAGCCCTCGATTTTGTCTTCGCCGAGGTGGATTGCGGCTGGATCCCCTACGTGAAGGAGCAGTTCGATAATCGCTTTCACCGGCGCGTGCCCGGGGATCGCCCGCCGATCGCGCACCCGCCGAGCCACTACTTCGACCGCAACATCGCGACCACCTACGTGACCGATTGCTTCGGGATCGCGAATCGCCACGCGATCGGCGTCGATCGCATGATGTGGTCGAGCGACTATCCCCACGGCGGCACCGACTGGCCGAACTCGCGCAAGCAGATCGAGTCCGACATGGCCGGCGTCGATCCGAACGAGCAGCACGCGATCCTCGCCGGCAATGCCGCGCGGCTCTACAAGCTGGGCTGAATCACGCCGAGCGCGAGTGGCTCAGGTGACGCCGAGCCGCTGCGCCCGCTCGAGCTGTTGGCGCGCCGTCGCGACGTGGGCCGCGTCGACGAGACGCCCGTCGAGGCGGATGGCGCCCTGCCCCTCGCGCGCTGCGTTCTCCATCGCCTCGATGATCCGACGCCACTCGCCGATCTCCTCCCCGCTCGGCGAGAAGACCGCGTTTACGATCGGAACCTGCTTCGGGTGGATCGTCATCAGGCCTTCGTAGCCGAGGTCACGAGACTGTTCGGCGAAGCGGCGGAGTCCGTCGAGATCGTCGACGAGGCCCCAGATTCCACTGATCGGGTTCGGGATCCCGGCGGCCCGCACGTCGACGAGCACCTTCGAGCGCAGGAAGAGCGTCTCGCGTCCCTCGGCGGAGAAACGAAAGCCGAGCGAGCGCGCGAGATCGCCGCCCCGGCCCGTGGCACCTCCCATGTACGCGACGCGCGGGCTCGCCGAGGCGATCTCGAATGCCATTCGGATGGCGCTCGCCGATTCGACGAGCGGCATGATTCGCGTCCGCCCGCTGGCAACCCCCGCCTCGGCCTCACACCGCGCCAGCGCCTCGTCGGTCGCGACGACGTCGCGGGCGTCTTGCACCTGTGGCAGCAGGATGCCCGTGAGTCCCGCGTCGACGACCGCGGCGAGATCCCGCGCCTGGTCGGGCGAGCGGGCCTCTGCGACGCGGACCAGGATCGCGGGTCGGCCTGCGCCGCCGTGCGCGGCGTGGTGCTCGCGGATCATGCGCCGACAGATCTCCCGCGCGCGACCCTGCTCGCCGATCGGCGTCGCGCTCTCGAGATCGAGAACGACGGCGTCGGCCTCGGAAGCGAGGGCCTTGCGGATCCGGTCCTCGCGGTTGCCCGGGACGAAGAGCAGGCTCCGGATCGGAGGAGGAGGCGGCGACGGTGCACCGGATTTGGCAGGTCTCGTCAAGGCTGCTCCAGCGCGGGCACGCGTCGAAGGGGAGGGTGGTTTTGCATCTCGACGGCGATCGCCAACACTATGCCAGATGGTGCAGGCTCTCGACAGAATGCGAATCCTCGAGCTCGGCTCGGGGATGGCTGGCGCGCTGGCCGGCATGGTCCTGGCGGAGAATGGCGCGGAGGTGATCCGCGTCGAGCCGCTCGGCGGCGACCGGGAACGCGATCGCCCGGGCTCGCTCGTCTGGCATCGCGGCAAGCGAAGCGTCGTCCTGGATCTCGGGGAAGTGAAGGATCGCGAGCGCTTCGTCGCCCTGGCGTCGACCGCCGATGGACTGATCGAGACGCTGCGCCCTGGCGCGGCAGAGCGACTCGGTGTCGAGTACGCGGCGTTATGCCGGTCGGCGCCTCGCCTCGTCCATCTCTCGATCACGGGCTTCGGCGAGCGGGGTCCCCTGCGAGATGTCCCCGGCTACGAGGGCATCGTCGCGGCCGTTTCGGGCCGCATGGCCGAGCAGCAGGGCTTTCGCGCGGGGCCGATCTTCACGCCGGTGCCGATCGCGAGCTACGGCGCCGCGATGCTCTCCGTCGAGGGACTGCTCGCCGCGCTCTGGGCCCGGCGCGAGACGGGGCGCGGGCAGCGTGTGCACACGAGTCTGCTGCACGCGCTCTCCGTCTACGACATGACGATCGGCTACGGCAACCGCACCCACGCGGCCCCGCGTCCGGGCCAGGTCTACGGCGTGATGAAGGTCTGCTTCATGACGGCGCCGACGTGCGACGGCCGCTTCATCCAGATGTGCAGCCGGCAGCCGCATCTCTTCCGCAACTGGCTGCTCGCGATGGGACTCGAAGGCTTGCTCGCGGAGCCCGACCTCACGCACATGCCCGATCTCTTTCCGAGCGAGGCACGCCTCGCCGAGGTGGTGGCTCTGATCGAGACCCGGATGCGCCAGAAGACGCTCGAGGAGTGGATGGCGATCTTCTCGGCGAGCGATGTCGGGGCTGATCCCTTTCTCGCCCCCGGCGAATTTCTCGACCATCCGCAGGCGCGCGAGAACGGCCGCCGCCAGGTCGTGCACGATCCGCGCGTCGGCGAGACGGTCCAGATCGGCCCGCTCGGGCTCTTCTCCGAGACGCCTTCCATCATTGGCCAGCCCGCGCCGGTATCCGGCGACGCTCAGGACGACATCTTCGCGGCGATTCCCGGACCGTCGCCGATCTCCGGGAAATCGCCGAGGCGTCCGCTCGACGGACTGCTCGTCGTCGACTGCGGCTACTTCTACGCGACACCCCACGCCGCCACGCTGCTAGCCGAGGCGGGAGCCCGGGTGATCAAGCTCGAGCCGGGCGCCGGGGATCCCGGGCGCCGGAACTGGACGGCCAGCTACTCGAAGGCCATGGTCGGCAAGCAGTCGATCGTCGCCGACCTCAAATCCGCCGGGGGCCGCGCGATCGTGCATGCGCTCGCGCGCCGTGCCGACGTGTTCCTCCACAACTTTCGACCGGGAACGCCCGAGCGCCTCGGAATCGACTACGAGACGCTCCGCCGCATCAATCCGAGGCTCCTCTATGTGTATGGCTCATGCTTCGGGAGCCGCGGCCCCTGGTCGCACAAGCCGGGCTTTCATTCTTCACCCAACGCGATCGTCGGATGCGGGATGATCGAGTCGGGCCGGGGAAACCCGCCGCAGAACCGGACGTTCGCCGATCCTGCCTCCGCTCTCGCCACCGCCGCCGCGATCATGGTCGGGCTGCACGCGCGCGAGCGGACCGGGCACGGCCAGTTGCTCGAGACGACGATGCTGACGTCGATGGCCTACGCCGTCTCGGAGTGGAGCCTTCGGTACGAGGGCAAACCCGAGCGAGAGGTGGACCCGGGACAACACGGATTCGCTGCGCTCCATCGGCTCTACCAGACGCGTGAGGGCTGGCTCTTCCTCGAGTGTCACCGGGAGCGAGAATGGCGGGCGCTCTGCGACGTGATCGATCCGGAGCTCGCGCGGGATCCTCGGTTCGAGACTCCGGAGCGGCGTGCTGCATGCGATGAGGAGCTCGCGCAGGTGCTCGGGCGGCGTCTCGCAGCGCGGGCGGCCGGCGACTGGCAGGCCGTCTTGCTCGCGGCCGGTGTCCCCGCGGTGCGTGCGGATGGGATCGACCACGCGGCGTTCATGCTCGCGCATCCGCACTGCCGCGAGAACGGCGTCGCCGTGCTGGCGGAGCAGCCAGGCACGCCGCTTTCGGCGCGCGCGGGGCCGGTGCTCGAGTTCAGCGAACATCCGACGCCGATCGAGCCGGCAGCCGAGCTCGGGGCGCAGACGGAGCAGGTGTTGCGGTGGCTCGGGTATTCGGCGCACGAGATCGAGGCGCTGGAGAAGCGCGGGGTTACGCGGGCCGTGGGGAACGATCTGCCGAGCTAGATCCGGGCCTTTGACGCGGACGCGCCGACGGGCAACAGTAGACGCCATGGAGCCCTTCGACCTCGATTCCATCGATCGCCTGCTGACCACGACCAAGGCCGTGCGCAAGCGCCTGGATTTCAGCCGACCCGTTCCGCGCGAAGTCGTCGTCGAGTGCGTGCGCCTCGGGTGTTATGCACCGAACGCCTCGAACGCCCAGGAATGGCGTTGGGTGATCGTCGATGATGCGGAGCAGCGGGCGCGGGTGGCCGAGGTCTATCGCGAGATCCTCGTGCCGCGGGTGAGCCAGATGCTCGAGGCCAAGCTCGTCGCAGGCGACGAGACGGGCGCGCGCATCTCGCGTTCCATCCTCTATCTCGCAGATCACCTGCACGAAGTCCCGGTGATCGTGATCCCCTGCTACGACGTCGCGGCGGCGCTTTCGCGTTACAACACGTTGATCGCGAATCCGGGTCCCTTTGGTCTGTCGACGCAGATGGACTCCGGCATGTTCGCGTCGGTGATCCCGGCGGTCTGGAGCTTTCAGCTCGCCTTGCGAAGCCGCGGACTCGGGTCGGTGATGACGACGGCCCACCAGCTGAACCAGCCGGCGATGGCAAAGGTCCTCGGGCTGCCCGACAGCTGGTTCCAGACGGCCCTCATCCCCGTGGCCTACACGCTGGGAGAAGACTTCACGCGCTCGCCGCGCAGACCCGTCGAGGAAGTCATCGTCTGGAATCGCTACGACGGATAGCGACGGGATCGCCGCGGGCCGGAGGAAATGTGCGCCAGGACTATTCCATTTCAGCGGGACGGGTCGTGGAGGGGTCCGGCGGACCCATCCGCGTCTACACCGCTCCGACGCCAGCGGAGACGGCGGAGCTGCTGGAGTATTGCGGAATCGACGACCACACACTCAGCTCGATGCTGGATCCCGAGGAAGTTCCGCGCATCGAAGTCGAGGGAGACCACACCCTCATCATCTGGAAGCGGCCCGACCCGGCGTCGTTCCGTACTGCCGGGTTGTTCGAGGTGTCTTCCGTCGGCATGGTGTTGCACAAGGACAGGCTCACCATCGTGGCCGCGAACGAAGGCCTGGAATTGGGGCGGAAGCGGACTCGCGCGGTCCACGCGATCAACGATCTCATGATCCGGGAATTGCTCGAGACGGTTCATCACTACATCGAACATCTGCGCGTGATCAAGATGATGTCCCGAGAGGTGCAGGCGAAGTTGAATGCTTCGATCGGCAACGAACACCTGCTCCGGATGTTCTCCCTCGGTGAGAGTCTCGTCTATTACGTCAACGCCATCGAAGGAAATGGCGGGGCAATTTCGCGCCTGCGTGCTTCGGCGGAGCGGATCGGTCTGTCCGTCGATGACACACGGCTCCTCGACGACCTGGTGATCGAAAACACCCAGTGCGCGCGTCAAGCCAGGATCTACTCGGAGGTGCTGTCGGGCCTCATGGACGCGCGCGGGAACATCGTCAACAACAACATGAACGTCCTGTTGAAGAATCTCACGGTCATCAACGTGGTGTTCCTGCCTTTGGGCGTGCTGGCCGGGGTCGGTGGGATGTCGGAATACTCCATGATGACGGCGGGCATCCCCTGGTGGGTCGCGTACCCGTTGTTCCTGCTGTTCCTGACCTTCTGCGGGTTCGCGACGTGGCGGGTGCTCGGACGCTGGATGGATCGTTCGATGGGGCAGCAGGTCCCGGCGCGTCGAATCGGAAAGAAGTGAGCGCCCCCTCGATTCATTTGTTTCACCGGAATCCGCTCGGGTCTACCGGCCAGGGCGGCTCGAATAGCCGAATAGCCCCTCCCGTTTGATCGTGGCGGCGACTTCGGGATCGAGGAACGACTCCCAGCCCGGCTCGTCGCGGCGCAGCAGGGCGAGCACGTCGTCCGATCCGACGCGCAAGCGCTCATCGGGCAGTCCGTCGAGGGGCCGGACATAGCCTTTCTCGAGCAGATATCGGAAGAGCGTCGCCATCGAAGACGACATCTCGAGATGCCCGAGCTCTAGTCTCCGCCCCGTTTCACGGTCGACGCCCGGATAGACGTAGAGCCGCACGCCCATCCCGAAGAGACGTCCGCAAGCTTCGAGGATGCCACCGCGCAGGTCTGTATACCGCTCCTCGTTCATGACTTCGAGAAAGCTCGTGATCCCGATCGCCAACGCGATCTGCATCGCCGAGTAGCGCGCGAGATGCTCGGCCACGAGGAAATAGCCCGAGTAGTCCGAGATCAGGAGCGATTGATTGCCCGCGGTGAGTGCGCGGATGCGGTCGAGGAAGTCCCGGTCGTTTCCTCGACTCGACTCGCGAAGCTCGGCGAGATCGATCTCGAGGAGCGATACGACCCGCTCTCGATCCACGGCGGGATCTTCGCAGAAGCGTTCCAGCGCCCGCCGCTGGATGTCCATGTGAACGGTGGTCGGGGGATGGAAGCGGCCTCTCTGGAGGAGCACGGGTCGCTTGTAGAGGATCTCCGAGGGCCGCAGGACCGCGCCTTCGGCGGAGAACATCGCTGCCTTGCTGAGTCCGAGCTCGACGAGTCGCAGACTGACCAGGCGATGGTCGACGTCCTTGAATCCCGCCCCGGAGAATTCGACCAGGTCGATCTCGATCCGATCACGGCCGAGGTTGTCGAGCAGCGAGCCGATCAGCGCGTCGGAATCGTGAGACAGGCGGGAGGCACCGTAGACCAGGTTGACGCCGAGAATCCCGAGCGCCTCGTACTGCATGAACGCGTCCCGATCGAGCATCCGAGCATGCAGGATGATCTGGCTCGCCTCGCCCTGGGGATGGATCTGGAAGCGGATCCCCATCCAGCCATGACAATCGGCATCGCCTCGGAAATTCTGGGCTGAAACCGTATCCGCGAACGCGAAGAACGCCGTGCTGGCTCCGCGATCCAGATCGAGGCGTTCGATGTTCAAGTCGTACTCGTGATCGAGCATCGCCTCGAGTCGCCCGCTCGAGACATAGCGCTGCGCGGTCCCGTAGATCGCGTCGCTGACCTTCTTGTCGTAGGCGGACATCGTCTTCGCGACCGTGCCCGCGGCGCCGCCCACCCGGAAGAACCAGCGGGCGACCTCTTGACCGGCGCCGATCTCGGCAAAGCTGCCGTAGCGCCCGAGATCGAGATTGATGTCCAATGCCTTCGCGTTCGTCGTCAGCGGCTGCGCCATGTCAGCCTGACGCTATCACGCGGTCCGCGAA
>JANNQH010000411.1:0-6533 GCA_031400655.1 Deltaproteobacteria bacterium
CCGCATCGAAGGACGCGTCCGTCGCACCGCGTCGCCGGAGCGGATCGCCCGCGAGCGGCTCGATCGAAACGACATCGGCCCCGGCGTCGGCGAGCAGCTTGGTCGCATAGCCTCCGGCGATCCCTTCGGAGAGATCGACGACGCGAACGCCATCGAAGGGTCGTCGAGCTTGCGGTCGCATGGGGCAGTGCCTCGCTTCGGTCGCGCCCGGTTCGCGCAAGCGGCGATTGAATCCCACATCGCAGGAGGCGTCGAGGGCGAAGTTTGGTCAGGACGACTGGACCACTTCATCCGCCCAGACGCGAAAGCTTCGCAGCGTGTTGTCGCCGAACGTGGTCGTCATCGCCACGTCGGCGGCATCGCGACCTCGGGCCAGCAGCACCCTGCCGATGCGCGGCGCGTTGTTGCGCGGGTCGAAGGTGTGCCAGCGACCGCCGAGGAACGCCTCGAACCAGGCCGCGAAATCTCCCGGCGGATAGGGCGGCGGCGTCCCTGCGTCGCCGAGGTACCCGGTGCAGTAGCGCGCGGGAATGTTCAGGGCTCGACAGAACGCCACGGCGAGATGGGCAAAATCGCGACACACCCCCAGACGCTCTTCATAGGCCTCGGAGGCCGTCCGCGTGACGCGCGCGTGCTCGTAGCCGAACTTGATGTGTCGATGGGTGAAATCGCAGATCGCCTGAACGCGGGGCCAGCCGGGCACCGCTGCCCCGAATAGCTTCCAAGCGAGGTCGAGCAATCGATCGCTGTCGCAGAAACGGCTCGCCAACAAGAATACGAGCGTCTCTTCCGGCAGGCATTCGACCGGAACCTGGCTGGCATCCCAGGTCACCGGATCGGCCAGGCCGGTATCCCGGATGACCGCATCGGTCGAGAGCGAGATCAGCCCGGCCGGAGCCACGAACCGGCTGCACCAATTGCCGAAGCCGTCGCGGTATCCGGAGATGGGAACGGAAGGGACCAGGAGCAAATGGTCGGGCGCTGCGAGATCGGAGACGCGAGTGAAATGGACATTGAGCGTCGCGATGACCGGCGTCGGTCGTGGGAACTCGTACTGAAGCTCGTATCCGATCCGCAACTTCATGGCTTTCTCCGACGCCCACGATAAGCGACTTTCTGGAGAACCGAGTCAGCAGGACCGGAACTGGCTCGACTGGGCGGATGAGCGCTCGCCTCGACACCCGCTACCTGAAGATCCCCTCCCGCAGATCCCGCCCGAAATGCACCCGCAGCCCCAGCACGGCTGGCGCGATCATCGAGGGCAGATTGAACACCAGGTAGTAGGCAGTATTCGGCGGCGGGTCGAGATGCGCCGGCTCTTCCGCTACCGCCCACTCGTGGAGCGCGCGCAGCGGCGGCCAGGGGCTGTCCACGGAAACCGGGACGCCGAGCCCCTCCGGCAGACTGAACAGGAACCCGTACACGACGGAGATGCTGAAAAATACGACGAGCAGGAGATCGAGGGGTCGTCAATGGATCGGTTTCATGTGGCGAGACCTCCGGGCAGCAGGCCGAGCTGGCCCAGGAGCCCCATCGTGTCCGAATAGCGATAGGCGCAGCGGACCTTGCCGGCGACGACATCGAGCAGCGTGCAGTTCTCGAGCTTGAAGCGGCGGCCCGTTGCAGGGCGTCCGAAGAAATCGCCGTCATTCGTGCCCTCGAGCGTGTAGCGGAGCGTCACGAGGCCGCCGCTCTCGACCAGCGTGATCGGTTCGAGGTGGACATCGCTCGCAGCCTGCCACCAGCGCGCGAGCGCTTCGACCTCGGCTTCGGCGCCGACGGTCGACTCCTTCCCGTGTACATACGAGACATAATCATCGTGGATGAGCTTGCGGTAGCCGGCGCCATCGCGGCGGTTGTCGCAATCCACGACGGCCTTCACGCAATCGATCGGACCCAGCATCGCTCGACTCCTCATTTCCCGGTGAAGACGGGTTCGCGCTTCTCCATGAAGGCGCGCGGGCCCTCGCGTGCGTCCTGCGACCGGACGACCGGGGCCGAGAGCTCGTGCTCGATCCGGAACGCATCCTCGAGCGGGAGGCCACTCGTCCGGATCGCGGCTTCCTTGATGGCCCGCAGCGCGAGCGGCGCGTTCTTCGCGAGCCGCTCCGCGAACTCGAGCGCCCGGGGCAGCACGCGCTCGGGCGCCACGACCTCGTTCACGAACCCGAATGCGAGCGCGTCCGCCGCGCAAATCCGGTCGCCCGTCAGCAGGATCTCCATCGCCTTGCACCAGGGAATCTGGCGCGGAAGCCGCACCATCGAGCCGCCGCCGGGCACGAGCCCGCGCTGGACCTCCGACAGGCCGAAGGAAGCATTCGTCGACGCGATTCGGATGTCGGTCGCCTGCAGGATCTCGGTGCCCCCGGCGAGGGCGAAGCCGTTGATTGCAGCGACGATGGGCTTGTAGAGCTCAAAGGGGCGGAGCAGCGCGGTGCCCATGACCCGACCCGGATCCGCCATGAAGCGTTTGTCCCAGTCGTCGTCGGGTTGGCGCGCACCGGTCAGGAGCGGAAGCAGGCGGCCGAGGTCGCCGCCCGCCGAGAAGGCGTCGCGCCCGGCGCCGGTCAGGACCGCGACGCGCAGGCTCTCGTCGTCCCGAAAATCGGTCCAGGCCTCCGCGAGCCGAACCATCAGCTCCGGCGAGAAGGCGTTGCGGCGCTCGGGTCGATTGAACGTGAGGACGGCGATGCCGGCGTGGCTTCCCGCGAGCTTCTCGTAGAGCAGATCGGGCATCGTCGCAGGGGCTCCCCAGACGTGGACGGAGGCGTGGACGCTGGCCCGCCCGTCGGATGAGAGCGGATCGCCGACACTACCGCTAGGGGCAATCCGTTTGCTTCCCCTGCGCGAGCCGCTTATACCTTCGCCCGCGTGCCCCAACGACCGGCTGCCCACCGGACCAGCGAAACGTCGCATGAATCTCGTCGCACTCAAGATGCTGCTCGGCGACCGCGCGAAATACCTCGGGCTCGTGCTCGGCATCGGCTTTGCGACGCTCCTCATGTCGCAGCAGGTCTCGATCTTCATCGGCCTCATGACGCGCACCGCGAGCCAGATCATGGACGTCCGAGAAGCGGACGTCTGGGTGATGCATCCGCGGGTCAAGTATTTGGACGAGCTCGAGGCGATGCCCGCGATCGACCTCTCGCGCGTGCGGGGTGTAGCCGGGGTCGCCTGGGCGGTACCGCTCTACAAGGGCAACGCGGTCATCCGGTCCTCCGAGGGACTGCTCCAACAAGTCATCCTGATGGGGCTCGACGACGGCTCCCTCGTCGGCCGGCCGCCGAAGATCCTGATGGGCTCGCTGGCCGACCTGAAGCGACCTAACGCCTTGATGATCGACCGGGCGGGCCACCAGTTCATCTGGCCCGGCGAGCCGCTGCGCGTGGGTCGCATTGTCGAGATCAACGATCGCCGGGTCGAGATCGTGGCGATCGCGAAGGCCTCGCCGCCCTTCCAGACCTTCCCGGTCGTCTACACGCGCTACAGCGAAGCCCTGCGCTTCACGCCGCCCCAGCGCAACAAGCTCTCCTTCGTGCTCGTGAAGGCGGCGGAGGGCGTCGCGCCCGTGGACCTGGCGAAACGGATCCAGGCGCGCACGGGCCTGCAGGCGCTCAGCTGGCAGGAATTCGCCTGGCGCTCGGTACGCCACTACGTCGAGCGGACCGGCATCCCGGTCAATTTCGGGATCACCGTGACGCTGGGCTTCATCGTCGGCGCCGCCGTCGCAGCCCAGACCTTCTACATCTTCGTGCTCGAGAACCTGCGCCAGTTCGGGGCCTTGAAGGCGATCGGCGTGACGGATTTCCAGATCCTGCGGATGGTGATCTTGCAGGCCTTGGTCGTCGGCGTGCTGGGCTATGCGCTCGGGATCGGGCTCTGCTCGACCTTCTTCTGGCTCACCCGGGACGTGCCCGCCCTCGACGGCTTCATCCTGCGCTGGCAGGTCATCGTCGGAACGGCGGTGGCCGTCGCGGTCATCATGCTGTTCTCGAGCCTCGCTTCGATCCGCAAGGTGTTCGTGCTCGATCCGGCGGTGGTTTTCCGTGGCTAGTCGGGTTGCGATGCATGCGCGCGGGGTGGTGAAGGATTTCCAGAACGGAGGCAGCTCGACCCGCGTCCTGCACGGCGTCGACCTCGAGATCGAGTCGGGCCGGCTGACGCTGCTCGTCGGCCCGTCGGGCTGCGGCAAGACGACGCTGCTCTCGATCATGACGGGGATCCTGTCCCCGAGTGCCGGCGAGGTCGACGTGATGGACGTCTGCATCACGAGTCTGCGCGGGTCGCAGAAGGCGCTCTTCCGGCGCGAGCATCTGGGCTTCATCTTCCAGCAGTACAACCTGCTGCCGGCGCTGACTGCCGCGGAGAATGCGGCGATCCCGCTCGTGGCCGGTGGCCTGTCCCTCGCTGAGGCGGCCAGGCGCGCCCGCGTCACGCTCTCGCGGATCGGCATGGCCGAGCACGCCGAGAAACGGCCGAACCAGCTCTCCGGCGGCCAGATGCAGCGGGTCGCGATCGCCCGGGCCCTCGTGCATGCGCCGAGCGTCATCGTCTGCGACGAGCCGACGGCGGCCCTCGATGAAGAGACGGGCCGCAAGGTGATGGAGATCCTGCGCGAGATCGCGAGCGATCCCGCCAATGCCGTGCTCGTCGTCAGCCACGACAACCGCGTCTACCACTTCGCCGATCGGATCGTCACGATGAACGATGGCCTCATCACCGGCGAAATGTCGCCGCCGCGCGCGGCGGAGGGAGCCCATGCCTGAGGGAATCCTGATCCGGTGGGGCCTCCCGGCCTTCGCCTTGGCACTCTTCGGATTCGCGATCGTGACGACACTCTCCCAGCCGGAGCGAACCCAGGCCAAGCCCGCGCTCGCAGCCCCATCGACACCCTTCGCCTCGACGGTCGCGGGCGTCGGCGTGATCGAGCCCCGGAACGAAGCGATCGCGATCGGAACCCACCTCCCCGGTATCGTGTCCCGCGTCCACGTCCACGCGGGGGACGCCGTCCGCGCCGGTGATCTCCTCTTCACGGTCGACGATCGCGCGGTGCGCGCCGAGCTCGCATTCGCCGCGGCCCAGGTCGAGTCGGCCGAGGTCGCCCTGGCCGACTCCCGCGACCAGTCCGAACGGGCCCAGAAGAGCTACGAGCAGAAGGCGACCAGCGACGCCGAGGCCACTCGGCGGCGCTTCGCCGTCGAAGCCGCCCGCACGCGCCTCGCCGAGACGCGTGCGCGGGTCGCCGTCTTGCGAACCGACCTCGCGCGGCTCGCCGTCACGAGTCCGATCGCCGGCCGGGTCTGGCGCGTCAACGTCCGGGCGGGCGAGTACGCCCAGGCGGGCCCCCTCGCGTCGCCGCTCGTCGTATTAGGCGACGATTCACGGCTCCACGTGCGCGTCGAGATCGACCAGACCGACGCCCACCGCGTGCGCCCGAACGCGAAGGCCCGGGCCAGCCTTCGCGGCGACGCGGAACGGACCTTCGCCCTCGAGTTCGTGCGCTTCGAGCCACTCGTGCAACCCAAGCGCGCGCTGACGGGCGACGGCACCGAGCGCGTCGACACGCGGGTCCTCGAGGTGATCTACGCGCTCGTGCAGGACGCCCCCCATCCCTTCGTCGGCCAGCAGATGGACGTCTTCATCGAAGCGGAGTCGCTGGGAATCGAGGACGGCGACCTTCAGCCCGCCCGCAGCTCTTCTAGGTAATCGGCGCGCTGCTTCGCATCGACGAACGAGAACGTGCAGAGAACGCGGTCGACGAGCCCGCCGAAGCGCGCCTTGAGCGCCGATGCCACCTTCGCCGGCTCGGCCACGATCGCGAACTCCTCGAGCACGTCGTCGCTGATCTGCTCGCCCATCGCCTGCCACTCGCCTCGCTTCGACAGACGGTTGAGCTCGCCCTGGAGCTCTCCCCAACCGTGAACCTCGAGCACCCCGCGATAGGCGGGAGTCGAGCCGTAGAAGCCGATCTGGCGCGCTGTCGCGATGCGCATCGCCTCCCACTCCCGCTCGTCCCGACCCGTCACGATGAACGCCGGATAGCAGAGCTCTACGTCCGTTCGGGCGCGGGCCGAGCGAGCGAGGCCGCGAGCAAGAGCCGGATGGGTCACCTCGCGCAGGTAGCGCGCCGTCGTGAAGGCATGCACGAGCATGCCGTCGGCCACCTCGCCAACCACCTCGGTCATCTTCGGCCCGACGGCAGCCAGCACCACTCGCGGCGGCCCGTAGGGGTTGTTCTTCGGCGTGAACATCGGAGTCATCAGCGTGTGTGTGTAGTGGTCTCCGCGGAACTCGAGCTTCACGTCCTTGTACCAGCAATCCCAGATCGCCCGCAGCGCGAGCACGAACTCCCGCATGCGCGCCGCCGGCTGGGACCAGGGCATGCTGAAGCGCTTCGTGATGTGCGGCTTGATCTGGGAGCCGAGGCCCAGCAGGAAACGCCCCTTCGAGAAGGCCTGCAGGTCGTTCCCGAGCTGGGCCACGGTCATCGGATTGCGCGCGAACGCGACGGCGATCGAGGTCATCAGCTCGAT
>JANNQH010000412.1:0-5608 GCA_031400655.1 Deltaproteobacteria bacterium
TCCTACGGCTCGACCGAGGGCGGGATCGCGATCTCGCGCACGACCGAAATGCCTGCCGGCGCCCTCGGCGTCGCCCCGCCCGGGACCCTGATCCTCGATCCCGAGACGAAGCGGGAATGTCCGCGCGCGATCTTTGCCGCCGACGGCCGCCTCGCCAACGCGATTCAGGCGATCGGGGAGATCGCGAGCACCGAGACCGCGAAGAGCTTCGAGGGCTATTGGCGCAACGACGAGGCGAACAAGGAGCGCACGCGCGAGGGCATCTACTGGAGCGGTGACCTTGGTTACCGCGACGCGGCGGGGTTCTTCTACTTTGCCGGGCGCAACATGGACTGGCTGCGGGTCGACGGCGAGAACTTCGCGGCGGGCCCGATCGAGCGGATTCTCGTTCGCCATCCCGACATCGCGCTGGCCGCGGTCTATGCGGTGCCCAATGCCGACGTCGGCGACGATTGCATGGCGGCCCTCATTTTGCGGCCCGGGGCGCGATTCGATCCGGCGGGGTTTGCCGCCTTCCTCGCCGAGCAGCGCGATCTCGGGACCAAGATGGCGCCGCGCTATGTGCGGATCGCCGAGACGCTGCCCTCGACCGAGACGAACAAGATCCTGAAGCGCGTGCTGCGGGACGAGCGCTGGGAATGCAGTGATCCGGTCTGGCTGCGGGACGGGGCGGGCTATCGTCGGCTCGAGGATGGCGATCGAAAGGCGATTCTCGCGGCCTTCGACGCGCGCGGCCGACGAAGCGTGCTCGACTGCTAGCGTTGACGATTCGGCTGGGTGCCGGGCGAGCGAAGTAAAAAGGAAAAGGAGGAACGAATGGCTTCTTTCATGGCTCCTTACAGTGCCCAGGCCTACGCCTTGATGCGGATCATGGTGGGCTTCCTGTTTCTCTGGCACGGCTCGCAGAAGGTCTTCGGGTTCCCGGGCGGGATGCTGGAGATGCCCGACGCCATTCGCTGGTCCGCAGGTCCGATCGAGCTGGTGGGCGGCCTGCTGGTGATGATCGGTCTCCAGACACGCTGGGCAGCCTTCCTGTCGAGCGGCACGATGGCGGTGGCCTACTGGATCGGTCACGGCACGAAAGCCTTCCTGCCGGTCGAGAACGGGGGCGAGCTCGCGGCGCTCTACTGCTTCGCGTTTCTCTTCATCTCTGCCCATGGATCGGGGATCTGGAGCGTCGACGGAGCAGGGGCGAAGAGTTAGGCGCATGTCGACAGACGGACAGACGACCACGACAGAGAAGCGGAGCGCGATCTCCCCGAGCGGCCGTGAGGCCAGGCTCTGGCGTGTGCTCGTCGAGCTCTGCGGGGCGGTCGACGAGCCAAAGCCGGTCCTGCCCGCACGCCTCGAGCATCTCGTCGTCGAATTCGACGACGCCTACACGGCCTTCGTCGAAGCGATGGAGCGGTTGCCGAGCGAATCGCAGTTCGTGGCGCTCCAGGCCGTCGATCGACAGCTCGCGGCGATGGTCCGCGCCAAGGACGCGGCGCTCTGGACGGAGGCGGCGCTTCGGGGCGATGTGCGCTGGAGCGAGGCCGGGCGACTCGCGCGCGGTGTCATAGAAGCGTTTGATTGGCCCGCCCGGCGGCTTGCCCTGGTCGCCAGGGAAGCGCCGGGCGAGGATCCCGGATCGGAACGTTCAAGCGCTTCTGCCAATTCGCCGAGGAATGCGCCGAGGAGAGACCCATGAACGGGGGCAGCGAAGTGCTCGAAGTGATCGCCTGCGGGTTTCGGCCCGAGGGAAGTCTCATCCATCTCGCCGTGCTGGGGGTCTTCGTCTTGCTCGCGTGGCGGCTCTCGCCGAAGAGCGCTCGCGTTCGTCAGTCGTCGCGCTCGCGGTAGAGAGTTTCCTCGATACACAGGCCGTCGCGGAGCGCGCGGACGTCGTGGGTCCGCAGATAGTCCGCCCCGGCGCGCGCCGCATGCAGCTCGGCGGCAAGCGTGGCGGCGCCGATGGACTCGAGATCACTGCCGGTGAGCGCGCGCAGGAACGATTTGCGCGAGACCGACACCAGCAGCGGTCGACCGAAGCGCGCGCGCAGCTCGGGCAATCGCTGCAGCACGGCGATCGAAGCGCGCGGATCCCGCCCGAGAAAGAACCCCATGCCGGGGTCCACGATCAAGCGCTCCTCATTCACGCCACTGCGAACGAGTGCGGCGAGTCGAGCGTCGAAAAAGCGCTCGATCGAATCGAGCACCTGACGCGGAGAGGCGAGCTCGCGCTCGGCGCGCTCGCCGCGGGCAAGGGAGTGCACGACGACGAGCCGCGCCGTCCCCGAGGCGAGCTCGGGGTAGAGCGACTCGTCCGGGAAGCCACGGACGTCATTCAGCAGCTCGACGCCGGCTGCGAGGGCGAAGCGCAAGACCTCCGGATGTGTCGCGTCGATGGCGACGGGCAGCGCGAGGGACCGCAGCGCTGCGAGCACCGGATGGAGCCGGCCGATCTGCTCGCTGGCCGAAACCGAAGCTGCGTCGGGATGACTCGAGGCCGGGCCCAGCTCGAGCAAGTGAGCACCCGCCTCCGCGAGGGCGCGGGCATGGGCGATCGCCTTCGCCGGCGCGAGAAAGCGACCGCCGTCCGAGAAGGAATCCTCGGTGATGTTGACGATGCCGACGATCTGGACGGTCTTTCGCACTCGGTCTTTCTAGCACGCGCCCTGTAGTCGGCGGAGCGATGCGCCCGCCGCGCAGCGCACGCGCGGTTTCATCAGCTTTTACAACGCTTTTACGAAGCGCGAAGCGTGTCGAGCTTTGCCCGAGATTCGATTTCGGCTACATCTGGCGCCGCGTCTGGTCGCAACCAGCATCGAAGCCTCCGAAAGCACCCCCGCTCGGATGCCCCATCGGAGAGCCGTCGTCCCCAATGAGTGCCGCGATCAATTTCGACCCCATCGAGGTATCCGAGGGATCTGAGGCACCGCCCTCGAGCCCGTCCATTCCCGCCGCCGCTCGCGCCGCTTCATCCGCCGCTTCATCGGCAGCATCATCGGCCGGATTCCTGGCCGATGCCCGCGAGACGAGCGGTCGGTTCCTCAAGTACCGCGCCGACCGGCGACCTGTGGCCTATGCCCATGCGATGCTCGCACTTCACGCGCTCGTCTTCTTCCTGGCGCCGGCGTGGGTCGCGGGGCTCTGCGTCCTCCCGCTCTGGTTGGTCAGCATGTTTGTCGCTCCCGTCAACCACCACCACCAGCACCTGAACACTTTCCGCTCCTCGCTCCTGAATCGGATCTACGACCTGGTGCTCGCGCTCCAGACCGGTATCGCGCCCTTCGCCTGGGTGCTGCATCACAACATTGGTCACCACGTCAACTACCTGAATCAGCGCCCCCACGCGCGCCCCGACGAATCGAAGTGGACGCGCCGCGACGGCTCGACGATGGGCCGCGTCGAGTACACGATCGACCTCGTACTCCATCACCAGATCGATATCGTGCGGCTCGGCCTGCGCCATCGCCGCTACCTGCGGCCGTTTCTCTGGATGAAGCTTCCGCTCTGGACGATTTTTGGACTGGCGCTCTGGTACAACCCGGTGAATGCGTTCCTCGCGATCCTGCTGCCGGGCTTCCTGACCCTCGTCCACACCGCCTGGGCGACCTACGAGCACCACGCGGGCTTCCATCCGGCGAGCCATTACGACGCGAGCTTCAACAACACCAACCCGCTCTACAACTTCATGACCTGCAATCTCGGGCTCCACACCGCGCATCACCTGCGCCCCGGTGTGCACTGGTCGCTCTTGCCGGCGGTCCACGCCGAGATCCTGGACCGGATTCCGTCCAAGCAGATCAATCCCCGCTTCTGGTGAGTCGCCGCGCCCGAAAAAAGGCGTAACCGACCTCCTGCCTCCGGCGTAAGACGCATACCGGATTCGGCCGGCGCTCTACGCGCCCGTGCCGCCCGGCGTCGCGGCGCGAGTCCGCAGGAGGTGCTCCTTGACGACGGCTACGGACCAGATTCTCTCATTGACCAAACGCCTCCAGCCCCGCTTCGAGTGGATCCCGCTCGCCGCCGCGCGCCTCACGCTCGGCTGGGTGTTCCTTCAGAGCGGCTGGGGGAAGCTCCACAATCTCGAGGGCGTCACGGATTTCTTCGTGTCCCTCGGCGTTCCGTTTGCCCACATCCAGGCGCCCATGGTCGCCGGAATCGAGTTCGGCGGCGGGCTGCTCCTGCTGCTCGGCCTGGCGACCCGGCTCGCCGCCTTGCCGCTCGTCGGCGTGATGCTGGTGGCGATCCGGACGGCGCTGTGGGACGACATCCACGATCTCTCGGATCTTTTCGGACTCGCCGAGTTCGGGTACATCGTGTTGTTGAGCGGGCTCGTCGTCTTCGGCGCCGGATCGCTCTCGTTCGACGCCCTCGTCCGCAGACGCTTCGGCAGTCGACCCTGAAGGTGTTCGCGCCTCGGGCGAGGTCGCGTCGCTCGCCAGCGGGGACGGTTCCACGTCGCTTTGTATCGCGGCCCATTCCGGGTCGCGCAATCGGAGGATCGAGAGATGATTCGCAACAGGAATACGGCGCTCGCGGCGATGGTCGCGGGACTCTTCGCACTCGGGACCGGCCCGGCTTTCGCGGCCGAAGGGGACATGGGCGCGGAGAAGATGAAGTGTGAGGGTGTGAACAGCTGCAAGGGACACGGGTCCTGCAAGTCGGCGAAGAACGCCTGCGCCGGCAAGAACGGCTGCGCGGGCCAGGGCTTCGAGATGATGACGCCCGAGCAGTGCGAGGCGGCCAAGGCGAAGATGGACGAGAAGAAGAATTAGGCGAGCGATGGATTCCCGAGAGCAGACCAGCGAGCCGGGTGCTTCGTCTGGCCTGCTCTCGGGTCATCCGTGGGGGCTGAGATGATCCTCCGGCCGAAATCCGTGCGCGCGGATGCGCCCTTTCTCGGGGTTGGCATCGGGCTGCGGCCGCAGCATTACGCGGAGATCCTGGCGGCCGAATCGGCCTCGGAGCTCGCTGTCGATTGGTTCGAGGCGATCAGCGAAAACTACATGGTGCCGGGCGGTCGGCCGCTGCGGGTGCTCGACGCCGTTCGTTCCCGCTTCCCGATTGCGTTCCACGGCGTGTCGCTCAATATCGGCTCGGCCGATCCCCTGGGCGAGCATCATCTGCTCGAGCTCGAGGTGTTGATTCGCCGTTTCGAGCCCGCCTGGGTGACTGATCATCTCTGTTGGACGGGAGTCGATGGACGCTCGCTCCACGATCTGCTCCCGCTTCCGCTGACTGAGGCGGTCCTCGAATATGTCGCCGAACGCGTCGCCCGGGTGCAGGATCGCCTCGGTCGGCGCATCGCCCTCGAGAACGTCTCGACCTACGTCGCCTTCCGCGAAGATGAGATGCCGGAGTGGGAGTTCCTGTCGGCGCTCGCGGAGCGCGCGGATTGCGGGATTCTCCTCGATCTCAACAACGTCTTCGTCTCCGCGCATAACCACGGCTTCGACGCCGTGAAGTACGTCGATGCGATCGCCGGCGAGCGCGTCTTCCAGATCCATCTCGCGGGTCCGAGCGAAGCGGGTCCCCTGCTCGTGGATACCCACGACAGTCCTGTTCGCGAGGCGGTCTGGGCCTTGTACGAACGTTTCGTGCGCCGTGCGGGGCCGATCTC
>JANNQH010000413.1:0-5613 GCA_031400655.1 Deltaproteobacteria bacterium
AGAGGCTTCGCTTGGTGAGCTCGATGCCGGGGCGGCTCCAGCCGATGATACGGTCGGCAATTGCATAACAGGACTCGAGCAGCTGACCCGGGTCGACCACCTGGGTGACCAGCCCGATGCGCTCCGCCTCGGTCGCGTCGACGTCGCGACCGGTCAGCATGATTTCAGCCGCCCGCGCCTGGCCGATGATCCGCGGCAGCAGGTCGCTGAGACCCAGCTCGCTGGCGGTGAGCCCGTTGTTGATGCCGGCGGCCCGGAAGTAGGCCGCTCGGGAGGCGACCCGGATGTCGCAGCCGAGCGAGAGACACAGCCCGCCCCCGATCGCCGCGCCGTTGATCGCGCCGATCACCGGCTGATGCATGTCGCGCAAGGCCAACATCACATCGTCGAGGACCTGGAGCGCGCGCAGTGCGATCGAGACGGGGGTGAGTCCGTCGATATGCGGCGGTGCGCCGGCGTCGGCCTGATCGGCTCCGGAGCAGAAGCCGTCGCCCGCGCCGGTGAGCACGACGACGCGGATGTCGTTGTCGACAGAGAGCTCTTCGATGGCGCGGCGCAGCGGCAGCATCACGTCGAAGGCCATCGCATTCATGCGATCCGGCCGGTTGAGGGTGACGAGGGCGACGTGCGGACGAGGGCGGTCGATGAGGAGGAATGACATGGGCCGAACACTAGACGATGGCGGCGAGCTTGGGGCGGGCTCAGGACTTCCGCCGCTCCTCGCCCAGCCCGGCTGTCAGCACTCGCCTCATCGCATCCTCGACCCCGAGCGCGAGCGGCCGCAGACGGTCGCGCGGCACGAGGATCGTGTAGCCGCCGAGCTGGTAGCTCATGGGCAGGTAGACGGCGACGCGATCGTCGGGGTCGCCCGGCGCGCGCAGGGCGGCGGGATCCGGATCGGTGATGAAGCCGACGACGGAAAGCTCGTCCGCGAGCTTCACGTTCACGACACGCGAGGCCGTTTCAGATGGCCGGCGCGAGAAGGAGCTCACGAAGTCGTTGAGCGCGTTGTAGATGCTCTTCACGAGGGGCGTGCGCTCGAGCAGGTGCTGACCGAGGCCGACGAGCCATTCGATCACGAAGAGCTGGACCAGCAGGCCCGCCAGGTAGACGAGCACGATGGCCAGAACGAGCCCGCTGCCGGGGACGTAATCGCCAGCGCTCGGCATCAGCAGCAGCGCCAACGGCTTCATCAGCGCTTCCGCCGCGCGAACGGCCCACACGACGAAGTAGAGCGTCAGCGCGATCGGAAGCACGACACCGAGGCCGCGCAGGAAAGTCGTGGTGAAATGCATCGGCGACCTCTCGGATTCGTCGGGCTCGACCGCCCAGGCTACAGCACGAACTCCTCCCCCGAAGCGCGGACCGTGAGGTCGCTGATCGAAACGCCCCAGGGCTGGTCGATCGCGTACAAGATCTGCTGCGCCAGCTCCTCGGGCCGGATCGCCCAGTAGCGGATCGATTCGGGATCGGTCTGCTCGGCGGGCAGCGTGCCCGCGAAATAACCGGCGATGTTCGTCATGAAGGACTGGCCGTGGTGGCCGAGGATTCCGACCAGGGCGCCGCCGTTCACGACCGTGCTGCCGAGGCCGGTCGTCGGCACGCCGGTCGGTCGGATCGTCGTGACCTTGATCTTGCCCTGGGACTCGACGCGCAGCGTATCGGAGAGCACGTTGACGGCGGCCTTCGTCGCCGCGTAGACGCCGGAGCCGGCGTTGGGATGATTGCCGTAGATCGACGACACGTTGACGACGTGGCCGCGGCCCTGGGCGATCATCTGGTCGTGGACGGCGCTGATGCCGTGGAGCACGCCCTTCATGTTCACGTCGATGCAGCGGTCCCAGGCCTGCGCCGCCAGCGCGTGATCTGCGAAGAAGGCGAGCGGCATCGTCCCCGCGTTGTTGACCAGCACGTCGATGGCGCCAAAGCGCGCGACGGCGGCGGCAGCCATCGCGTGCATCTGCTCGCGGTCCGTGACGTCGGCCGCCACTGCGAGGACATCGACACCCTCGGCGCGAAGCTCTCCCTCGGCCTTCGCGAGTGCCGGCCCCGGGAGGTCGACGGTGACGATGCGACTGCCGCGCATTCCCGCCAGGCGCGCGAGCTCTCGGCCGAATCCGCTAGCGGCGCCGGTGATCACGATGATCTTGCCCTTCAGATGATTCGCCAATAGAGACTCCCGCTAGATTTTCAGTCGCTCTCGTTCTGAGCGCGGGCCAGGCGTCCGACATACTGGTCGAGGATCGCGTGGAAATGTCGGATGCGGCGCTCCTGGTGGGCGAGCTGCAAGCCGCGAAACCCGCGCGAGCCGAGTCCCCGCTGTTGCGGCGGCGCCGCTTCTCCATCCTGGAAAAGCGCGAGATGGATCTTCTTCTCGTTGCCGTCGCCCCATTTCGCATCGACGTGGGTCGGTCGCGGCGGGCGAACGCCATCCGGCGCGATCCGCCGGTACTCCTGAAAATCCCAGAACATGCGCTCGGGATCCGTCGGATGCGGGCGGTGGCGAAAGAGCCAGAAATGGCCGGCGCTGATGTTGAGCGTGATGTTCGGGAAGAGCGTGTAGTGGACGTCGATCCAGAGCTGCTCGTCGTTGAGGGTCGACACATCCCAGCCAGCGACGCTTGCCATTTCGCGCGTGCGGGCGATCAAGGCGGGGCGAACGGCCTGGGCGTCGTTCTCGAAGTTCGTCGGATCGATCTGGAAATGCCCGAGTAGCTCGCGCATCTCTTTCGAGAGCGCGTTGCGATCGCGATAGCCGGCGGCCTGGGCCTTGTGATCGCTCCAACGCGGGCTGGGAACGCCGACCTTGAAGAGGAAGCGGCTGTGGCGGCCCAGCAGATCGATCGGGCAGTCGACGTCGTCGGTGAAGGGCAGCAGCTCGGGATGGATCCCCTGGACGTGGTAGACCTCGTTGAAGGCGTCGACCCCGACCTTCCAGTTGCATTCCCATTCGAAGCTGTAGTCCTCGGCCAGCGCGTAGTTGCGGGCGAAGTCGTAGGGCGCGAGGTGGTCGGCGACGACGCCGAGATAGTCGGCGAGCGAGGCGGCTTCGGGATCCATGTTGACGAACACCCAGCCGCCCCAGGTCTCGACACGAAGGGGCGGCATGCGGGTGTCGTCGGGCACGCCCTGCGGAAAATCTTCACGGTCGGGAAGGCCGCGCAGCTTGCCCGTCAGGTCGTAGCTCCAGAGGTGGTAGGGACAGACGAAGCTCCGCGCGTGACCGCAGCCGCGTGCGAGCACGACCTGGCTCCCGCGGTGCTGACAGGCGTTGTAGAACGCATCGATCCGATCGGGCGCCGAACGCGTGACGACGACCGACTCCCGGCCGATCTCGAAAGTGAAGTAGTCACCGACCTGCTCCAGATCGGAGAGCGGACCGGCGAGCAGCCAGGTCCGTGTCCACATCGCATCCCATTCGAGCTTCGCGAACGCGCGCGACGTGTAACGCTCCTTCGGGATGAGGGCGTGATCGAGCGCAGGCTCGGGAAATTTGTGGAGCGGGGTTCCGATCGGATCGACGGACATATTGCGTCTCACTTGAGTCAGGTGGTGAGCCAGCTTACCGGGCCGCTCCCGGTCGGGGAAGCGACCGCACCGTGCCGGACCGGACCGCGGACGGGAATGGGCGTTTCATGACCCTGCTTCCTGCGCCATGCTCGCCGGGTGACCCAATCGCTCGAAGACCATCGGGTTCCGGTCGTCGGCGGGGAGCTCTTCGTCGGTCTCTGGGCCGCCCACAGCGCGACGGCGCCCGATTGGTCGCGAACGAGATCGCTCGGTACTTCTAACTCGCACGCAGGAATCGAATCATGAAGCTCTACGACAACGCGACCGCACCGAATCCCCGCCGGGTCCGGATCTTCCTGGCGGAGAAGGGCATCGCAATCGAGACGGAGCAGGTCGACATCGGAGCGCGCGCGAATCTCGAGCCTGCCTTTCGCGCGAAGAATCCCTTCGCACAGGTTCCGGTGCTCGAGGTCGACGACGGGACATTCGTCTCCGAGAGCGTCGCGATCTGTCGCTATTTCGAGGAGCGCAATCCCGATCCGCCGCTCTTCGGCGTCGGCGCGCGCGAGCGCACACTCGTCGAAATGTGGCATCGCCGGGTAGAGCTGGAATTCACGAATCGCGTGTTCCTCTGCTTCCAGAACACGTCGGATTATTTCAAGGGGCGGCTCGCCCAGGTCCCCGAATTCGGGGTGCTTTCTAAGCAGCGCGCCGAGGACACGCTCACACTCCTCGACGGCGTCCTCGCGAACCAGCGATTCATCGCCGGCGACCGCTTCTCGATCGCCGACATCACGGCCCTCGTCGGCGTCGATTTCGGCCGGGTCATCAAGCTGCGGCCCAGCCCCGACCAGAAGAACGTGCTGCGCTGGCACGCCGAGGTGAGCGCGCGAGCGAGTGCGAAGGCCTAGCCCCGCCCGCCAGTCGCACGGGGCCGGGCCCCGGCGAGGCGAACGGCTCCGCACACCTCGGGGAATCGCAAGCCCACAATCGTGGCAGACTGCCCAGGTCCGAGGCAGTCTGGCCCACGCACGCGCCTCTTCGACCGAGCAGCGACCAGCCCATGCGGGCACAGTCCTTGCTCTGAAAAGCGCTGGGGAACGATGGAGGTCGACGAATTTGCCGCGATACGCCTACGAGCGCCTTTCCGCTCAGGACTACAGCTTTCTGCTCGCTGAGAACGAAAACGCGCCGATGCACGTCAGCGCGATCGGCATCCTCGAGGCCGAGGCACTGCGCAATCCCGAGGGTGAGATCGATATCGCCCGCTTTCGCGGCGCGATCGAATCCATCCTCCACTGGATTCCTCGCTATCGCCAGAAGCTCGCCTGGATCCCGGTCGAGAACTGGCCGACCTGGATCGACGACCGCCATTTCGACCTCGGCTATCACATCCGCCACATCGCACTGCCCGCCCCGGGCACGCGCGAGCAGCTGCGGGAGATCGCGGGCCGGATCTTCTCGCGACGCCTCGATCGCCAGCGACCGCTGTGGGAGCTCTGGGTCATCGAAGGGCTCGAGAAGGGCGAGCAGGTCGCGATCCTGAACAAGATCCACCACTGCATGATGGACGGTGCCGCGGGCGCCGACCTCACGCAGATCCTGTTCTCGCCTTCGCCGCAGTACGAAGAGCGAAAGCCCGTGCCGTACTATCCAAGGCCTGCACCGACCGGCCTCGAGCTGCTCTCCGACCGACTGCGTGAATCCCTCTCGCTGCCGCAGCACGCGCTGGCGACGGTGCAGCGGTTCGTGGGGGCCGAACGGCAGGCCATGCTCGACGATCTCGTTGCACGCGCGCGGGCCCTCGGCGACCTCGCGAGCCTCGCCTTCCAGCCCGCTTCGGACTCGCCGATCAACGGTGAGCTCAGCCCCAATCGACGCGTCGACTGGCTGACCATGCCGCTCGACGACGTGCGCGAATTGCGCGGCGTGCTCGAGTGCACGATCAACGATGTGGTGCTTGCGACGGTGACCGAGGCGGTGCGCCGTTACCTCTTCCGCCGGCGTGTCAATCCAGCGAATCTCGAGTTTCGCGTCTCGACGCCGGTCAATACCCGGCGCGCCGAGCACGCGAAGCAGATGGGCAATCACGTCTCGAGCTGG
>JANNQH010000414.1:0-3306 GCA_031400655.1 Deltaproteobacteria bacterium
CGCGTCGGCGTAGAGGTAGGCGCCGTAGAGCTCCGGGAAGGCGTCGCCCCGGTACACGTAGCCCCCGATGATCACGGATCCACCGTTCGCGACGAAGTGGTCGTACTCCGCGACGGGCGGGACGGACTGGATGTTCGAGCAGCTCGCACCGCTGCGGTAGTCGAGCGTGCCCTCGCAGTAGTCCCATCCGAAATTGAGTCCGCCCGGGCTGCCCGCTCGCACGCGGTCCACTTCCTCGCGGGCGTCCTGTCCCACATCGCCGATCAGGAGATCGCCCGTGACGCGGTCGAAGGTGATGCGCCAGGGATTGCGCAGGCCGTAGTGGTAGACGAGCGGATCCGTATTCGGAACGCCCACGAAGGGATTGCTCGCGGGAATCAGCGAGGGCGCGCCGAGGCGGACGTCGAGCCGCAGGATCTTGCCCAGTCGACTGGCCCGATTCTGGGCGTTCTGGAACGGATCGCCACCGCTTCCGCCGTCGCCGGTCGCGACGTAGAGCAGGCCGTCCGGACCGAATGCGATCGCGCCGCCGTTGTGATTGTCGAAGGGCTGCGGGAATTCGAGGATCTCGACGGCGCTATTGATGAGGGCCTGATCGGGATTGGTGGGGTTCGCCTCGAAGCGGACGATCTTGGTGCATCCGGCCGAATCCGGTGCGGAGCATCCCGTGACCGCGGTGTAGTTCACGAAGAAGCGGCGATTGTTGGCGTAGTCGGGATCGAAGGCGAGACCGAGGAGTCCCTGTTCCGAGTAGGTCGACTGGACGCGTGTCCGGATGTCGAGAAAGATGGTCGTCGAAGGGACATCGTCGCGATTCTCGAACACGTGGATCCGACCGGCCTGCTCGACCACGAAGAGCCGATCGCTCCCGTCGGGCGCAGCGTAGAGTCCCACGAGGGGGCCGAAGCTCAGGGCGGGAAAAGCCGCGGTGAGCCTCATCGCCTGGGGGTTGGGATCGATGTCGAGTGGAAGGTTATGGCCCGCGAAGACGGGATTCGCAGGTAGCGGGCACACTTGCGCTCGGGCAAGCGAGGCCGGCAGCCAGCTGACCAGCACGGCCAGCCCCATCGCCAGGTAGGAATGCCAGCGGATTTTTGAAGTACGGCAGCTCATCAGCTTCAGCCCAGCTCGATCCAGCAGCTTCCATTCGACCGACGACGGGAGCCGTTTGTCCGTTCGTCGATCACCCGTCACCTTACCCACAGCCACCCTGGTCGGGCTCGCCCCCGGAACATTAACCTCGAAGCGCGCCAAGTCGAGCCAGCGATACCCCACTCAGGGGCGTCGATCGCCGTCCACCGGGCCACCGCGTGCTCAAACGGCCTATTCTTGAGGCGAGTTCGGCGCTGGGTGTAATTTTCGCGTGATCTTGCGCACGTTTCATGGGCGCCGATGCGTATGGGGCACCCACCCGAATTCGGGTCGGCCCGGGCGCGTTCAGATCTCGGGCAGCGGGAACACCGCATGGTCTGCGGCGAGCGTCCGAGCCAGCGTCTGATACCGCCGCCCGGAGAACCACCAGCGCCCGTCGATCCGACGGTACTCGTCCCGATAGAGACCGTAGGCGTCGCTGCGCCCGCCGACGGGATCGTGCCGCACCTCCCACATATACATGCGGGCCGTCGCGCGATCTCCGTCGATCTCGACGACCGTATTGAGAATCACGAATTCGAACAGATCGAAATGGGCGATGGCCTTCGAAACGAATTCGGCCACGCCGCCGGGTCCGTGCAGCTGGAGCGGACTCCCGTCCATGCGGTCGATCACCACCTCGGCATCCGAGCGTAAGATGCGGTCCAGCTCGGGCCACGCTCGGCGGGTCACGATGTCGGCGTAGGCCGATTGCAGTCGGCGGATCGCAACGTAGTCGACGGTTTCCTGGCTCATGCGGTCGTCCAAGTGTCGTGCGCCTCCGGGTTTTGATGGCGTGAGCATTGCAAGCTTCGGCGGGCCCGGCGAGCGAGAAGTCGATTATGCTGGGAGAGCGGCCAAAGCGAGGAGGGGAGCCGGGGATGATCGCTCTCATCGGTGCAGGATCGATCGGCGGCTATGTGGCCTGGCAGCTCGCGCGCCGGGGCCAGGTCGTGTCGCTCTGCGTCCGGTCGCCCTTCGAGCAGTTGATCGTCGAGGATGATGCCGGCGCACACCCGGTCGACGCGGCGGTGCTGACCGATCCGGCGAAGCTCGGCGAGGCGGAGTGGGTCGTGCTCGCGACCAAGGCCCATCAGACCGCGGATGCCGCGGCCTGGCTGAAGGCGGGCTGCGGGCCGTCGACGCGGGCGGTGGTCGTGCTCCAGAACGGGGTCGAGCACGAGCAGCGGGTCGCCTCCTTCGTGGGCGCTACGCCCATCCTGCCGGCGGTCGTCTCGATCGGGGCGGAGCTGCTCTCGCCCGGCCGGATCCGGCACCATGCCTACTCCGGGATCGAGATCCCCGATGGCGAGCTCGGGCGCGCGTTCGCCGCGTTATTCGAAGGCAGTACGATCCACGTGAACCGTGTGCCGGATTTCTGCTCGACGGTCTGGCGCAAGCTGATCTCGAACGTGACGGCCTCACCGATCACGGCGCTCACGGGGCGCCGGATCGAGGTGATGGCCGATGCGTCGATTCGCGACCTGGCGGTCGGGCTGGCCAGCGAGTGCATCGCGGTCGCCCGGGCCGATGGGGCGCAGATTCCGCGGGCGGCCGCCGTGGAGTTCGTCGATGCGATGGCGGGCAACGCCGTGGGCTGGCCCGCGTTCGGCTCGTCGATGCTCTACGACCGGCTCGCGGGGCGGGAGACGGAGCACGAAGCGTTGACGGGCGCGGTGGTCCGGATCGGCGCGCGCCACGGAATCGAGACGCCGCTCAACGCGGCGCTGCTGTCGCTGCTGCGCGCGGCGGCGCCACTCTGACCGGTTTGCCTGCGGCGAGCATCCGTCGGCTCTCCGTGGCGACCTCCGCGAGCGCCATGCGGACGCGCTCGGAATCGACGGCAGATGCGAGCACCGGGGCACCCGCGCGGGTCAGCAGCTCCGGAAGCCGCGTTTGCAGTGCCTCGAGCGCCCAGTCGAGGAGTGGCCCTTCGACCGCGTGGTCGTGCTCGAAGACCGTATTGCGCGACGCGTGGGGATCGAGCAGGTGGTAGTGGGCGGCCTCGTCGAAGCAGTCGAAGCGGAGGTACTCCGCGCCGTCCGCGGTCCCGAAGACGTGCAGACAGAGGCCGTCCTCGTCCACCGCCCCCGCAGCGAATCCGGCCGGCAAGACATTGTCGAAGCGCGCCCGGGCATCGGGGCCGTAGTAGGCGAGGATCACCGCCTCGTCGAG
>JANNQH010000415.1:0-2766 GCA_031400655.1 Deltaproteobacteria bacterium
GCCGCCGGTCGCTTCGATCCACTCGTTCCGGCTCCTCGATGGCCAACTGGGACTCCGCGCCCCAACGAACAATTCGCTGCACCGGCCTGCGGGCCTTCATGGCACGGGTGTTGCGAAGTTGCGGGGCGACTGGCGTTCGCATGCACCGCGGGCGTCGACGTGGGATTGGAGGGTCGGATGTCGAGTGTGTCGATCGAGCAGGGGCGCGGGAGCGTGCTTCGCTATGACGACGACGTCGTGCGGTATTTCGCACTGATGACGGTCGTCTGGGGCATCGTAGGGATGTTGGTCGGCGTAATCATCGCCGCCCAGCTCGCGTGGCCCGAGCTGAACTTCGGTGTGCCGTACCTGAGCTACGGGAGGCTGCGCCCGCTCCACACGAACGCCGTAGTCTTCGCCTTCGGTGGCTGCGCGCTCTTCTCGACCTCTCTCTACGTCGTCCAGCGAACCTGCCGCGCATCGCTCTTCGCCCCGGGCCTCGCGCGCTTCGTCTTCTGGGGCTGGCAGGCCGTGATCGTCTCCGCGGCGATCACGCTGCCGCTGGGCCTCACGACCTCGAAGGAGTATGCCGAGCTCGAGTGGCCGATCGACATCCTGATCACCGTCGTCTGGGTTGCCTACGCGATCGTCTTCTTCGGCACGATCGTGAAGCGGAAGACCCACCATATCTACGTCGCCAACTGGTTCTACGGCGCCTTCATTGCGACGGTCGCCGTGCTCCATATCGTGAACAGTCTCGCCATCCCGGTCGGCGCCTGGAAGTCCTACTCGATCTACGGCGGGACGATCGATGCGATGGTCCAGTGGTGGTACGGGCACAACGCGGTCGGCTTCTTCCTGACCGCGGGCTTCCTGGGCATGATGTACTACTTCGTGCCGAAGCAGGCCGGGCGCCCCATCTACTCGTATCGCCTCTCGGTCGTGCATTTCTGGGCGCTGATCTCGGTCTACATGTGGGCCGGACCGCACCACCTCCACTACAGCTCGCTCCCCGACTGGGTGCAGTCGGTGGGCATGGTCTTCTCGCTGATCCTGTTGGCGCCGTCCTGGGGCGGGATGATCAACGGCGTGATGACGCTCTCGGGGGCGTGGGAGAAGCTGCGCGACGATCCGGTGATCCGGTTCATGATCGTGTCGCTCTCGTTCTACGGCATGTCGACCTTCGAGGGGCCGATGATGTCGATCAAGACGGTGAACGCGCTCTCGCATTTCACCGACTGGACGATCGGCCACGTTCATTCGGGCGCCCTGGGCTGGGTCGCGATGATGACGATCGGCTCGCTCTACTCCCTGATCCCGCGCCTCTATGGCAAGACCCAGATGTACAGCACGCAGCTCATCAACCTGCATTTCTGGCTGTCGACGATCGGCGTGATCTTCTACGTCGTGAACATGTGGATTGCGGGCGTTATGCAGGGCCTCATGTGGCGCGCGGTCAACGAGGACGGGACGTTGACCAACACGTTCGTGCAATCCCTCGAAGCAACCTGGCCGTTCTACGTCGGGCGATTGCTCGGCGGGGCGATCTTCTTCCTCGGGATGCTCGTCATGGCGTACAACGTGGTGCGCACGATCTCGAAGACGAGGCCGGCCGAAAACGGCGAAGAAGTGCTGGTTTTGGCGGGGGGTCGGGCATGAACCACGACGTCGTCGAAAAGAATATCGGCCTCATGCTGGTCGGGATCCTCGTGGTGATCAGCCTCGGTGGCCTCGCGGAAATCGTGCCGCTCTTCTATCAAGACGCGGTCGTGAAGCCGGTCGAGGGGCTTCGGCCGCTGACGGCTCTCGAGCTCGAGGGGCGCGACATCTATGTCCGCGAAGGCTGTGTCGGTTGCCATTCCCAGATGATCCGGCCGCTGCGGGCCGAGACCGAACGCTACGGCCATTACTCGTTGGCAGGCGAATCGGTCTGGGATCATCCGTTCCTATTCGGTTCGAAACGAACCGGCCCGGATCTCGCCCGCGTCGGCCGCCGCTACAGCGACGAGTGGCATCGGGCGCATCTCGTCGATCCCCGCTCGGTCGTCCCCCAGTCGAACATGCCGGGCTTTCCCTGGCTCGAGCAGGCGACGCTCGACGGCGAGTCGACGGCCGCGAAGATGCGGGGACTCCGGATCGTCGGTGTTCCGTACACCGACGCCGACATCGATGGAGCGATGGCCGCCGTCGCGGGTCAGACGGAGATCGCCGCGCTGATCGAGTATCTGCAACAGCTCGGCACCCATCTGCGGAGAGATGTCCCGTGATCGACGACGGAATCATTCGCGGGCTGATCGCGCTCCTCAGCCTCGCGACCTTCATTGGAATCTGCTGGTGGGCCTATCGACCGCGGAGTCGTGCGCGCTTCGAGCAGGATGCACTGCTCGTCTTCGACGAAGACGAGCAGCCGCGTCCGCATGAGCCTCGAGAAGGGAGAGGAGCATCGGCATGAGCAACGGTTGGAGCCTCTACGTCATCGTCCTGATCTTGCTCAACGTCGTGGGCTGCGGATGGCTGCTCTTCGCGAATCGCAGCGTCCAGATCGATCCGCGCGAGAAGGGCCAGTCGACGGGCCACGATTTCGACGGCATCGAGGAGCTCAATAATCCGCTGCCCGCGTGGTGGACCTGGCTCTTCATCGCCACGATCTTCTTCTCCGCGGGATACCTGGTCCTCTATCCGGGCTTCGGCTCCTTCGCGGGCGTGCTTGGATGGACCTCGAGCAACCAGCACGAAAGCGAGGTCGCGGATGCGTCGGCACGCTTCGGTCCGCTCTTCGAGCGCTAT
>JANNQH010000416.1:0-1932 GCA_031400655.1 Deltaproteobacteria bacterium
GGCGACGCGGGCGCCGGCGATCTCGAATCCCTCTGCGCGGGCGCTCGATACGGTGCGCGCACCGTGGAAGCGCGCGGTGCGGACGAGGGCGAGGGTATGCCGCGCGTCGTCGACCTGGGCGTCCCAGTACTGGATGCCGCCCACCATGCGATCGCCGCGCAGACCGGGGAAGCGCGCGAGCATGCCGCGGCGGGTCAGATGGCGATGGCGCGGCAGCGCGCGGCGGCCGGCCAGCGTGTCATAAAGGAAGGTGCCCGCGCCGATGTAGGCGCGCTCCCAGACGTGATGCGTGAGCGGATACAGGAACGGCACCGGCTTCACTAGATGCGGACAGAGCCGTTCGAGCATCAGCGTCTGCTCGCGCAGCGCCTCGCGGACGAGGCCAAGCTCGAGCTGCTCGAGATAGCGAAGGCCGCCGTGGATCAGCTTCGACGATCGGCTCGAGGTCCCGGATGCCCAATCGCGCTGCTCGATCAGCGCGACCGAGAGGCCGCGGCTCGCCGCATCCAGGGCGGTGCCGGCGCCGACGACCCCGCCGCCGATCACGATGAGATCGAATTCGTCGCGCTTCAGGCGTTCGAGATCGCTCGCACGCTGCGCCGGATCGAGTCGCGCCGCATCCATCGACTGGTCCCCTCGGCAAAAAAAGACCGGATGATCAGCTGGAACTTAGCGGCTCAGACCTCGAGTGCGGATTGGCTGGCGGCGACGCCCCGGCGAATCACGCCTTCGAGACCGGTCTCGAGGGGCGCGAAGGCGATCGCCATGCCGCGCGGCAGGCTCTTGCCGGCGTCGCTGCCCGAGGCGTGGGTGTAGACGATCCGGCCCTCGATCACGAAGCGGGGGGTCGTCGACGAAGGAAGCTCGAGGGAGATCGTCGAGCCCACGACCCACGGCCGCGGCGTCACGAAATAGCCGCCGGTCGACGAGAGCGTGTAGCAGCGGACGAGCTTCTCGCGGCCCGCGGCGAAGACACGAGTGCGCCACTCCATCGGCGCCCGCAGCTCACCGCGGCGGGCCTTCGGCGAGCCAGGCGCCAGGGCGCGGTTGACCTGGAAGCGGAGCGCGTGGCGGCCGAAGCGGCCGAAGAGGGCGAGCTCGGCACCGGCGCAGCGCAGCGCTTCCCGGCGTTCGGCGGAAGGGGCGCGGCCGAACACGATCGGGACGAGGCGAGGTGAGCCCGAGCGAACGCGCAGCTCCGCCAACGTCTGCTCGAATTCGTCCGGCACGATTTCGCTCTCGGCGACGAGCAGCACGCAGGGCTTTTCATCCCCGGACTCGAGCGCGCTTGCGGCGGCGCTGAGGGTTTCGGCGATCGTGACCGGCATCGGCAGCGCCGCGAGCTCGCTCGCGAGCGCACGTCGGAAGGCCGAGTCGGTTCCGATCACGAGGGCGGTGCTACGTGTCGACGGGCTGCGAGTGGGCTGGAGCGCGGCGTTCATTGCGTCTCTGTCGGGTTGGGTGTCGGGTTGGGTGACGGGTTGAGTTTCGGGTCGAAATGGATCGGGTAGAGCACTGTGCGCGGCATCGGCGGCCCCGGAAGGCGTCTTGAGGCGGTATCTTCGGCGCCCCGTGTCCGACTCGATCCCGCAATCGCCGAAGCTTGCATCGGAGCGCCCGCCGTTGTCCGCGTCACCCGCATCACAACGCATCCGCGCCCTCGCGGTCGAGCTCGCGGCGGACGAGCCCGAGGCCTTGCTGCATGCAAGAAGCGCGCAAGCGATCGGCATCGAGCCCGCGAACATTCTCGGTCTCTCGATTGCCCGCCGCGCGCTCGACGCCCGCCGGCGTGGCCGAAGGCACGAGATCCGGTTCGTCTACCACGTCGACCTCGAGCTCCCGGCGACGCTGCGCTCGGACTCGCTCGAGCGCGCCCTCAAATCCGGTCGCGCGCGGCCTGTGCCGCCGCCGGCGCGCTTCGAGCTCGACCGG
>JANNQH010000417.1:0-13986 GCA_031400655.1 Deltaproteobacteria bacterium
GGCGCAGGCCCTGCAACATCGAACCAGAGCGTGACGACGGGTGAAGCCCAAGATGAGCCGGCCCTGCCATATCCCCGCCCGGAGCCCGAAGCTGGATGCCCGCGTATTGCTCGCGAGCCTCGTGCTCGCCGCGGCCCTCGCGACCTCGGCGGGCGCACAGGTGCTGCGCCGCCCCGAGGACATGCCGGCGAACGTCTTCCGCGTGGGCGCCCTCGAGCTGCAATACGCCAATCCGCATCCCGACCAGCCCTCGCTCGAGGGACTGGTGCCCCTCGATGTGGAGCTGCGCCGGACCGAGCGGGGCTATGCCGCGCCGGTGGAGGGTGAACCGACCGAGCAGGTCGCGATCGGCGGCGCCGAAAGCCCGATCGTCGCGCTCGAGACGAGCGGCCTCGCGCGTGTGCTCGGCGCCCTCGTGGCACGCCTCAATCAGGTGGGCCTCTACGGCGTCGACGTGCGCCCCGCCGAGAGCGACATCGAGCTTGCGAGCGAGCGCGACCTGCGCCCCGCCGAACGGACGGCCCTCGCAATCCAGATCCACACCGGACGCATCTCCCAGATCCGCACGATCGCCGTCGGCGACCGCATCAAGGGCGACTGGAAGATCGACAACACGCTCCACGAAGAGATCCGCCTCGACTCGCCGCTCCAGCCCGTCGGGGAAGGCGTCGAAGGCTCGACCGATCTGCTCGATCGACGCCAGCTCGAGGACTATCTCTACCGCTTGAATCGCTATTCCGGCCGCATGGTCGAGGCGGCACTGTCACCGGGGGAGAAACCCGGGGACGTCGTGCTCGACTACCGCGTGCTCGAGGCCAAGCCCTGGTACGTCTTCGGCCAGACGACGAACACGGGCACCGCGCGCACGAATCCCTGGCAGAGTCGACTCGGCTTCGCCCACAGCCAGATCAGCAACCGCGACGACACACTCTCGATCGATTACCTGAATGCGGGCTTCGATGACGTCAACAGTGTGAACGCGCGCTATCAGGCGCCCTTCTTCGGGGCCCGGCGGCCCGAGTGGATGGACCGCCACAAGGGCGATCCCGGCTGGCTCGCCTGGTTCCCGCGCGAGAGGCTGCCGTGGTGGGGCGTCGACCGGCTGCGCTGGGAGATCGATTTCGGCTGGAATCGCTCGAAGGCGGGTGGCGACTCGTCATTTCCCGGCGTGGCGAACGACCCGGTGACGAGCAGCGAGTTCAATTACGGCGGACGCCTCCGCTACGAGATCTTCCAGTACCGCGATTTCTTCATCGACATCCTCGGCGGTCTCGGATTCCGGGACCTGCGCGTCGAGAACAACGTCAGTCAGTCCGTGAACGTGAGCGAAACCCTGTTGGTGCTCCCGTTGATTGGCCTGCATGCGGAGCGCATCAACCAGCTCTCGACGTTCACGTTCGACACCAGCGTCCAGGGAAATGTCAATGAGATCCCGGAGGGCGACGTCGAGAATCTCGGGCGCGCCGGGACCGACGACCGCTATGCGACGCTCGATTTCAATCTCGGATACTCCGCCTTTCTCGAGCCGCTGCTCCGTCCGAACGCCTGGCGCGACCCGTCGAATGAGCTTTCGGCGACACTCGCCCACGAGCTCTCGCTCGGATTCCGGGGCCAGTACGCGTTCGACTACCGACTGATTCCCCAGGCGAGTCAGCAGCTCGGGGGCTTCTTCAACGTCCGCGGCTACGACCAATCGGTGGCCGTCGGCGATTCGATCGTGATCGGATCCCTCGAGTACCGGTTTCATATCCCGCGTGCGCTGCCCGTTTCGCGTCAGCCCCTCCGGTTGCCCGGAATCGGCGATTTCCGGATTGCCCCGCAGCAGGTCTACGGGCGCCCCGATTGGGATTTCATGCTGCGGGCCTTCCTCGACGTGGGGCGGGCGATCCGCAACCAGGGCTCGAGTGACGTCGCACCGACCGAGTACGACCAGACGTTGGTCGGTGCTGGCGTCGGCGCCGAGTTCGTGATCCGATCCAATTTTCGAGCCCGGGCCGACTGGGCCGCCGTGCTCAACGACACCACCGGCAATCTCGACGATGGGGCCGAAGTGGGAGACAACCGCGTCCATGTCCTCTTCAGCATCCTCTACTGATCAAAAGCGCGGCGCCGCGCCGATTCGGATCGCGGAATCAACTGCGCTCCCGACGCGTCATTCGCGCCATACGCGCAGCAAGCGCATCCTCGCGCGCCTGCTCGTCGCGACCCTGATCTCGAGCCATCCGCTCGCAGCCTACGCCGGCGACGAGCTCAGCGACGCCAACAACACGAATTTCGATCAGGGCCACGTCACGCTCGACAATCAGCAAGCGGGCCGCACGACCTTCACGATCGACACGAATCGCACGACGATCGGCTGGCAGGACCTGCAGCAGCCCGAGAACAACCGCCTCGAGTTCAACTTCACGAACGGGGGCCGCAACGCGGCCGTCCTCAACTACAGCGAGTCGATCAATCCGATCCGCATCAGCGGCCAGGTCGTCTCGAACGGCACCGTCGGCTTCGCGAATCAGTACGGCGTCTTCATCGACGGGACGGCGGTGATCGACGTCGGCTCCCTCGTCGCGATCGGCGGCAATCTCTCGCGTGAGGCGTTCATGGCCGGGGGGGCGATCGAGATCCCGCTCCAGGGGCGCGTCGAGAATCATGGGCTGATCCGGGCCGACCAGAACGTCGCGCTGCTCGCGACGAGTGTGCTGAATGCGGGCGAGATCCTGGCGGGAAACGGAAACGCGCTGCTGATCGGCGGCGAGCGGATCTCGCTCGGCGACTTCGACGTCCTGTCCGCCGGATTCGGGGGCCTCAAGGACTTCCGGGTCGATCTGGCCGGCGGCGACGTCAGCAATACGGGGACCATCTCGTCGTCGGACGCGGCGCTGCTCGGCGGCCGCGTCGTCAATCTCGGCGAGATCGAGATCGAGGATGGGTCGCTCTTGATGGTCGCTGCCGACGCGGTCTACGTGACGCGCTTCGACAACCCGGTCCTGATCCGGTTGCCGCGCGGAAGCGTCGGAGCCGGCACGGACACGGCACCGGCAACGGGCGCAGAAGACAACGACGCCTCGCCTCGTTATGCGATCGAAAATCATGGCCAGATCGACGCGGGCCGGGGCCACGTGCGCCTGGCCGCCGCCGATCCGCTGGGCTTCAGCATCCGCCAGGGCACCGGAACGGCAGAGAGAACCGCGCGAATCGCGGCCCGGACGATCGAGCTCGAAGGCGGCGAGCAGGGCCGCATCCACCTCTCGGGCGAGCTCGACGCGAGCGATCGATCGAAGAAGGGACGCGGCGGCGAGATCGACGTCACCGGATCGATCATCGCGCTGGCCGACGCGAAGCTAGACGCCTCGGGCACCCGCGGCGGCGGCGTGATCCAGATCGGCGGCGAGCAGCAGGGCAGCGGTGAGCTCCAGCGCGCGCGCAGTGTGGTCATGGACGACGACAGTGAGATCCATGCCGATGCGACGGCGCGCGGCAATGGCGGGCGGGTGATCGTCTTCTCCGAAGATCTGACCTCGGTCGCCGGTGAGATCTCGGCCCGCGGCGGCGCGAAGGGTGGCGACGGCGGATTCGTCGAGACCTCGGGCCTGCGCCACTTCGCGATCGACGACGCGCCGGACGTATCCGCTCGCCGCGGCCGCGGGGGCAGCTGGCTGATCGATCCCTACGACATCACGATCTCGAATACCGTCGTCAACTGCACGGACGTGAATGTCGCCTGTCTCGATCCGGCGATCAACGCGATCCTCGATCCCGAGTTTGACAGCGCCGGCTTCGACGGAATCATTCGCACGACGGACTCGAATCCGAACGACGGCATCAATCCCACGAACTACGTCTCGGCCGACCTGATCGGACGGGCGCTCGGCGTCGGGACCAACATCACCCTCTCGACCCAGGCCTTCGGCGTCGACTCGGGCACGGCCCAGGGCAACATCACGATCGAGGACGCCATCGCGATCGACAGCGCCCGCGTGCTGGAGGGCACCTTCGCGCGCCTGACCCTGCTCGCGGCCGGCCACATTTTCGTCAACGCGAACATCGAAGTGCTCCTGACGGGCGGCCGCTCGAACCTCGCCCTGTCGGTCGAGCTCAATGCGAACGACTCGAGTCAGACTGCCCCGGCCCGCGATTTCGACCTCGACCTCGTCGAGGGCAACGTCGAGATCGACGCCGACATCCGCACGGGTGGCGGCAGCCTCTCCGCGACGGGCATTTCGATCCTTCAATCCCTGGGCCGCCAGATCTTGACCCTCGGCGGCAACGTCACGCTGACCTCGGGCTCAATCTCCCCCGATCGCACGCCCTTTTCCGACGAGCGCGAGAGCAGCGACCCCAACCTCAGCGACGGCGCCTTCGATTCGAAGATCGAGCTGCTCGGCGACGTCGACACGCGCACGAGCGACGGACGTCAGGACGGCGGCGACGTCGCGCTGATCGCGAGCTCGATCAACGTCGGCGTCAGCCAGTCCGGCAACGACCTGCTCTCGACGGTCACCGGCTTCCTGAGCATCGTCGGCGACATCCTGACGGGCGGCGGCAGCATCGGCCTCTCGGGCGGCCTCGCCTCGAACCAGTCGTCGAGCGCCTTCGCCGGGAGCGTCGAAGTCGCCGGAACCCTCGACTCCGACGGCGGCGACGTCGCGATCCGCGCGAACCGCCTCAATACGGACAGCGACAACGACGATTTCGATGTCACGCTCTTCACCCCCGCGACCAATCCCGGCCGCAGCGACGGCGGCCTGATCGCCGTCGCCGGCGAGATCCGCACCGCGGGCGGCTCCCTCGCGATCGGGAACGACACCGCGAAGTCGATCAGCCTCGACGGAATCTTCAATACGACGCAGACGACGAACACCCGCGAGAACGGCCTGATCAAGCTCGTTGCCCGCGACAGCACCGGCGTCGACACCAACAACAACTTGAATCTCTACGGCAACGGCCAGATCCAGATCGGCCTGAACTCGGCGACCACGATTTCGACGGCGGGGCTCGTGGCGCGGACCCGCGACCTCACGCTCTCCGACGGGGCGGGTGCGAACGCCGTCGAGCTGACCGTCTCCGGCGAGTCGTCCTCGCGCAGCTTCGACGTCACCCTGGACGACGACGACCAGAACGACGATCAGACCGGCGACTCGCCGCTGGTCGGGAATCTCGATCTGCTGGGGACCCGAAGTGTCACGCTGAACCAGAACACGCAGCTCACGGGCGAGACGATCCGGATCACGGCGGCCGCCAATCCGCTCGAGCTCTCGAGCGCCGAGCGCGCCAACAGCGAGCTGCGGCTGCGCTTCGGCGGGACGAACGGTGCGGGCGCGGCGGCCTCCGACGGCGTTCGTTTGAAGGCCGACCAGATCTTCCTCGCCGTCGGCGACGGCTCGACCGCCACCGGCGATCTGTTCGCCGGCGATCTCGGCACGCTCGCGGTGCCCACCGATCTCGGAATCCAGCGACAGACCCGCGGCGACTATCGAGGCCTCCAGCTGCGCAGCCAGTCCGGCCTGCTCCGCCCGGAGACGATCTCGCTGCGACAGGACAGCGACCTCACGGTCACCCAGGGCGCGGCCACCGGCGAGAGCGAGCTCGATCTCGCCGGTGCCTTCGGCGCCGCCTTGATCGGGACCGAAGGCATGCGCCTCGCCCTCGAGTCGAGCGACGGCGTCCTGACGGTCGAGGACGCGGCCGGCTTCAACAACAATGCGGGCCTCCTCGGTCCGGGCGATCTGGGCCGGAGCTTCGTGGCACTCCTCGGCGGGCTTCTGCTGCCGGCTTCGCCCGGTGGAACGAATCCCGATCCGGAGAGCGTGACGACCCCGAATAGCGTCGTCTTCCGCGACGGTGTCGCGGTGCTCGGCACAGATGGCACGACGGCCTTCTCGGTCGAGGACCTCGCGATCTCGACGCCGGGCGACCTCACGGTGACCCAACAGATCGCAGACAGCATTGCCGCCGTCGCCGAGCTCGTCTTCGGGTCGGGTCGTCTGACCGTCGACGAGTCGGCCGCGGGCCGCGGCACGCTGACGATCGCCGCCGCGACTGCGCTCGAGGCAAGCCGCCGTCTGTCCCTCGAAGCAGGGGGCAGCGGCTTCGGGGATCTCGTCTTCGCGGGGCCGGGGACAAGCTTGTCCGCCGACGAGATCGAGCTCCGCGGCGGCTCCGACGGCGAGTCGCGCAATAGCAACGCGAATGATCTCTCGCGAATCGTCGGACTGCAGGCCCAGGATGTCGCCCTGCGCGATGCGCAGGGCGCGGTCTTCGGAGATGGCGGCTCGAGTGCCGTCGCCTTCCGCTACCGCCAGGCGGCCGGGATCGACGCCGCCGTCGACCTGCCGACGCTCGCCCAGTTCGGGCTCGTCAGCGAGTTCCGATCCGCCGGGGACGTCGAGTACGCCGTTCGATCCGACCAGGGCAGGATCGATCTCGACGACGGCGTCGTCGGCACGAACGAGGCCGATCGATTTCGCAATGTGGCCCTCTCGCTGATCGGATTGCAGTCGGGCAGCACCGCCGCGATCGAGGTCTCGACCGACACGGCCTTCGTCGGCAAACAGGTCGAGCTCGGCGGCATCGAACGCTTCAGCTTCAGCGCGGCGCTGGCCCGCGTCTTCAACCGCACGGGCGCCGCCGCAGACGAGTCCTTGACCCTGCGCTCCGGCGTGGGCGGGAGTGGCGGTCTCGATTTCGTCGGCGATGGCGGGACTCCGCTGCTCGTCAAGGCGCCGACCGTGAAGCTGATCGCCGGCGATGGGCCCGGCGGCGGCGCGAGCTCGCTGATCGATACCGCCAATGCCTCCTTCGACCTTGCGGGGCCCGGTCTCGCACGGACCTTCGCCTATCAGATGGACGGCAGCTTCCAGGTCTCCGACCTGCCCGACGACGGCCAGTTCGTCGGGGGCAGCGCGGGCCTGCCGAACGTGCTCGCGATCCGCAACGACGGGGGCTCGATCACGATCGACGACTTCGACGCGGCGGAGCTGCCGCTCGCGCTCGCGAGCGGCCCGTCGCGCCTCGTGCTCGAGGCCGAGACGATCGACCTGAAGCAATCGGACGGCGACGACCTCGAGCTCACGACGAACCCGAATCTCTTCCTGCGATTGCGGGCGAACGTGTTGTCGCTGCTCGCGTCCGACTCGAACGCCGACGACGCGGATGGTCGTGTCCGGATGGGTGCACGCGGAACGGACAGCCAGCTTCTCGTCGGAGCCGACGCCGACTTCGACGACGAGTCGCTGCTCGTCGAGGCTTTTGATCCCGCGAACGATCTCGTCACGACCGGAAACCTGAGCGCGGTCTCGGAGGAGCCCGACGATTCGGGGATCTTCAATCTCGCCTTCGGCCGCGGGCCGACCTCGATCGCGATCCGCCAGGACGGAAGCGTCGAAGCCACCGACCTGGCCGATTATCGCTCCTTCTCGGGCTTGCTCGCGCAGACGATCCGGGACGCAGTGAACGGCGATTCGATCGCCACGCTGTATTCGATCGCGAGCGTGCTCGCCGGCGTGACCGTCACTCCGGAGAACGTGAACGGCAGCCGGCTCGTGCTCGCCGGCGTCGCGGGCGACCTCGAAAAGTCGGAGGACATCGCAGCCATCACGTTCGCAGCGGGCTCGGGCACGATTCCCGGGCTCTTCATACTCGACAACCTATCGGCTGCGACTCCGGATTCGATCGTCGTCCGCGCCGGCACGCAACTCATCGCCCGCGACTCGATCAACCTCACGGCAGCGGTCGTCGGACAACCCAACGAAACGGTCACGAGCGCGATGGGCGCGATCCACTTCGAGGGAACCCACGCCGACGGAAGCCTGACGCGGCTCGAGGCCAACACGATCACCCTCACCGCCGGCCCCCCGCTCACGCTCACGAATCCCGACGCCGATAACGACGGCAACCGCGACGACATCAACCCGAATTTCCTGCCGAAGCTCGACCTCGCAGGCCTCGACCAGCTCGTGCTCGCGGGCTTCGCGGACAGCTCGGCCCTGCGGCTGCGCCAGAACGCGAGCTTCGACACGACGCGCGGCGGAACCGGCGATTTCCTGACGGCCCTCGAAGCCGGCGCGGACGCTGCCGGTGCAAGTGGCGACGAATGGAACGAGCTCGAGCTCGTTTCGTTCCAGGGCGAGCTGCGCGTGAGCGAAGTCGGACTGCTGGCCGACGAGGCGAGCACGCTTATCGCCCGCACGGGCGCGGACGGCACGCTCGTCGTCGACATGCCGAACCAGGCGGTCCGCCCCGCGCCCTTCGACGACTTCGTCGACGGCGCCCGCCTCGAGTCGAACGACATCACCTTCCGGAGCAGTGACCCGGGCACTTCGATCGACCTTGCGACCGACAGGCTCCTGATCGTGAGCCTGCCGCTCACCGGCTTCCAGAACCCGAACGACGTGGGCCGCCTGCGCTCGGATATGGCCGCAGACGACGAGGACGAGAACACCGTCCTCCGCCCGATCGTCCGCATTCATCAGGCGGCCGCGTTCACCAACAGCGAGCTCCCGCGCCCGAACCAGTACGCAGTCCTCGGTCTCCTCGGCGACACGAATCAACGTTCGAGTCTCGCGGGGCTCGACATCGAGCTGCGCACGACGGCGCCGGGGACGACGCTGACCCTCGACAACGACGTCCGCGCCCGCACGACCGACTCGAACCTGATCCTTCGCTCCGCCGCTGACGTCGCCATCTCGCTCTCGGATCGCACGCCCGGCTACGAAGACCTGCCCGACTACGCAGCGCTCCAGCTCTCGACCCTCGAGATCCTGGCGAACGCCGGCACGGGGGCGATCCGGATCCAGCCCTTCTCGATCGATGGACTCCCCGCCGACCTCACGCTCGAGACCGAGGGTGATCAGGGCTATGTGGGCACCGTCGCTCTCGAGAACACCCTCGTGACGACCGGCCGCGACATCAGCTTCGCCAGCGACGTCACCCAATCGGGCGCGCCCGGCGCGGGACTCGTCGTCGGAACCTCCGGCAGGGTCCGCTTCGCGGGCAACGTCGGCTCGGCGGCGAGTCGCCTCGACCGACTCTGGCTGCTCTTCGACGGCAGCTCGGGCAGCGGTTCCGACGCCCGCACGCCGACCGTCGAGTTCGGCCGCCGCATCGACACGAATGGCGATGGCATTCCCGACACGCCGATCGATTCGGACCAGAGCGTGTACACCCAGAACGACATCCTGGTCGTCGCCAGCGACCTCCCGACGCGTACGCTGATCGACGCGCTGAACGATCCGAACCCGAACGTCGCGAACGACGGCATCGACTCGGTCGACAATCTCGCCGAGCTCGACAGCTTCCTGCGCCAGTCGAGCCTCGAGCTGGGCCGTGAGCGCCCGGCCAATTTCGCGACCGTCGGCAAGGCGCTCGGCGACCTGCTATTCGACAGCTTGAGTGGACTCTTCACCACTGCGCCCGGCGAGAAGCTCTCGGTCGGGGGCAATCTCTCGATCGCGGCGAGCGGAGCCCTGGCCGCGTTCAGCGACGTCTCGGCCCTCTCGTTCCAGGTCGACGCGGGCCAGATCGGCCTGCTGCGGCGCGACTCGGGGGTGACGCTCGACGCCAAGGGTCAGACCCATCGCGACGGCGGTCCCGCGATCGTCGCCAACACGCTCGACCTCGGCGGGTCGACGCCCAGCGTGATCGGTCGCGGCCGCACGCCGCGCTTCGGGCTCCCCGATCCCTTCAACGCGTCGAACGAGTTCCCCTTCCTCGACGCCTTCCCGGTCTTCAGCCTCCGGCCCGGGGGCCGCACGCTGACGGCCGCGGATTTCCAGTTCGTGGGCGGCAGCGACGAGCTCGCCGAGCGGGTGCCGTTCCTGATGCCGACCGGTCCCTCGCGCTCGGATCTCTCCGGCGCGTTTGGGCCGCTTCGCGTGCCGACCCCGAAGGCGAAGCTCGCCGACCCGATGCGACTCGCCGATCCGGATCGCCTGCGCGCGCTCGCCGTCGAGGCGCGGCCGATGCAGCACGCGGTCGTGCTGGCGCGGCTCGAGGGCGCGGCGGTGATCGACGACCGTGGGCTTGCGAGCGACGGCGCGAGCGCGGTCGTGACTGAGTCCCGGCTCAACGCCCGGGACGCGGAAGCGGCGATCGACCTCTACGGCCGGCTCTTCGGCGAGCAGGACGAGCGGGCCGCCCACGTCCGAGACGTCCTGCAGAATGCCCTCGATCAGTACCTCGAGGTCCACCGCGGGCAGCGCGTCGTCGGCTTCGAGCTGCGGCGCTTCGTGAAGAACCGGCCGAGCACGCTGATCGAGGCGTACATGACGCTCGAGGATCTCGACACCCTGTTCCGCTATCACCGCCGGCTCGGCCTCTCGCCCGGCGAGTTCAGGCGAATCCAGCGCGGCTGGCTCGAGAAGATCCATCCCGAAGGCATCGCCCTCGACGAGCTGGCCGAGACGATCCACCCCTCACGCTATGTGCGCGGAAGCGACATCCTCGACATCTTCGGTCAGTGAGCGCTCGCGCGCAGAGCGCGGGTCAGGGGGTCACGACCTCCAGCTTGCCCAGGCTCTCGAGCTGCGGGACGAGCCGTTCGGCCGGACCGAGCACGACGATCGCGACCCGCTCCGGATGCAGACGCGCCTTCGCCGCCGCCTGGACCTCGGCGAGCTTCGCGCCCGCAACCCGGGCCCGGAAGGTGTCGAGGGAATCGTCGGGGAGGCCGTGGACCTCGAGATCGACGAGTGACGCGAGCATCGCGCGCGAGGTCTCGAGCGAGAGACCGAAGCTGCCGATGCTGTAGCTGACGAACTTGGCGAGCTCTTCCGCGTCGACCGGGCGTGCTTCGCGAATCGCGCTCATCTCTTCCAGGGCGAGGTCGACGACCTGCCGGACCGATTCCACCTTCGTGAAGGTCGCGATCTGGAAGGGTCCCGGCTGGCGTCTCAGCGAGAAGCCCGAGCTGACGCTGTAGGTGAGGCCGTTCTTCCCGCGCACGATCTTCATCAGCCGCGACGAGAATCCGCTGCCGCCGAGCGCGTCATTCATCAAGTCGATCGGGATGCGGTCGGGATTGCTGCGGGCGATGCCTTCGTGGCCGATCAGGATCTGGGCCTGGACGAGCTCGGGCTTGTCGACGACGACGATGCGGCGCTGTGCGGGGGTCTCTGCGGGGGGGGCCGGCGTGTCCGCCGTCGCCGCCACGTCGGGCAGCTGGCCATAACCCGTCTCGATCTCGCGAACGAACGCCGCCGCGTCGACATCGCCCACCGCCCAGAAGATCGCGTTGCGCGGCACGAAGCGATCCTTCCAGTAGGCGCGCACGTCGTCGACCCGCAGCGATTCGACGGTCGCGACCGAGCCCGACTCCGGTAGCCCATAGCGATGGCCCTCGTAGAGCGCACGCAGGAAATGCCAGCGGACGAGCGTCATCGGATCATCGACCGCAGCCGCGAGGCCCGCGAGCTGCTCGCCCCGGGCCTTCTCGAATTCGGCTGCCTCGAAGCGCGGCCGCTTTGTCACGTCGGCGAGGATCTGCTGAAAGAGCGGCGTGTCCTTCGACAAGCCGGCCAGCGACACCGTCGTCGCATCCCAACCCGCCGAGACCGTGAGCGATGCGCCCGTGTCCTCGATCACCCGGGCGAGCGCGAGGGCATCCCGGTCCCCGGCCCCGCGCTGCATCACCTCCGCCGCGAGCTCAGCGATGCCCGCCTTCCCAGGAGCGACGCTGCCCGCACCACGCCGCAGCGTGACCCCGAGCGAAATCCGCGGCAGCCGCGGATCCTCGAGCACGATGATCTCGATGCCGTTCGCGAGCGTCGCGCGATGGAGATCCTCAGCGGCGACGATCGGGCCCACGGTGGGGGCCGGCGGCGGCTCTTCCCAGGCCGGGCGCGGAGCGAACGCGCCGCAGCCTGCAATCGAGACCACGACGCCGAGCGCAGCGATCCCGTTGGCGAACCGAAGCACCAGGCGGCCAGCGCCGCCGACAAATCGAATCGGGCGAGCGGCGCTCATCGGGCGACCTCCGCGGCCATCGCCTCGGGCGGTGGTGGCGAGATCACGTGGACGACGGTACGCGACTCGGGCCGGAGATAGGTCTGCACGACACGCTGCACGTCGGCGGCCGTCACGGCCCGGATCGCGCGAACGCGCTCCGCGAGCGGGCGCACACGGTCGTAGGCGACCATCTCACGCCCGATGCGGTCGGCGAGCGCGTGACCCGTCGCGAGTCCGTCGACCAGGGAGACTTCCAGCTGCTGGCGCGCGCGGGCAACCTCTTCCTCGCTGACCCCCTGCTTCGCGACCGCGTCGATCTCGGCCATGAAGAGCGTCTCCACCTCGTCGAGGGGCACCCCGGGCCGCCCCGCCGCCTGGGCATAGAAAAGGCCCGCGCGATTGAGCTCCATGTATCCCCCCACGGCGTAGAGCGCCTTCTCCTTTTCATAGACGAGCGAGCGGTAGAGCCGACTGGTCCGCCCGCCGGAGAGGATCATGCTGGCGACGTCGAGGGCTTCAGCATCGGGGTGACCCGTCGCGGGCGCGTGCCAGCCCGCCATCAGGATCGGGGTGTTCACGTCGAACAGGATCTCCTGACGGCGCTCGCCGCGCTGCGGCTCGACGGCGGTCGTATTGCGCCGGATCTCGGGGGCGGGCGAGATCTTTCCGAAGCTGCGCCGAATCCTCGCCAGCGTCGTCGCGCTGTCGAAGTCGCCGACGATCACGATCGACAGGTTGTTCGACGCATAGTAGGTGTCGAAGAATTTCCGGCACTCCTCGACGGTCACCTGCTCGACGTTGCTGCGCCAACCGATCGTCGGCCAGCGATAGGGATGCGCCTGCCAGGCGAGCGCCGCGAGGGCCTCGAAGGCCAGGCCGTCGGGACTGTCCTCGGTCCGTAGCCGGCGCTCCTCGAGCACGACCGCGCGCTCGGCCTCGAGGATTTCGGGCGATATGACGAGGTTCGCGAACCGCTCCGCCTCGAGATCGATCACGAGGGGCAGCGACTCCCGGGTCACGTCCTCGTGGTAGACGGTCACGTCGCGGCTCGTGTAGGCGTTGATCATGCCGCCGCGCTCGGTGATCAGCTGGGCGTGGATCTCTTCACCGACGTTCTTGGACCCCTTGAACATCATGTGCTCGAAGAGGTGGGCGATCCCGGTATAGAAGGACTCGTCGGCAGAGCCGGCGTGGACCCAGACCTGGAAGGCGACGACGGGCGTGTGATGATCCTCGAGCAGGTGGACCTTCAGGCCGTTCTCGAGCACGGTCGTGACGAGCGCGTCGACGGGATCCTTCAGCGCGGGCGCCGCGGAGGCTTCGGCGGCGGCCGGCTGGGCTGCGAAAAGGGCTGCGAAAAGAGCCGTGAAGATGGCCGCGGGAATTCCGATCGCGGATGCGGGCGGTGTGAAGCGACGGGATTTTTGCATGGCGGGGACCGTATCCTCTGCGCCCCGGGGTGTCGACCGGCGCGACGGCGTGTGACGACCGCGCGACGCGAATTTCACGATCGCGCGCGTCGGCGGGAGCGGCCAGGCGTCTCGAAAAACGGCTAACGTCCGACGTGTTCGTCGATCGGATCTGGAGCCGGTCGACCGGCGGGCGAGGCGAAGGGGCAAGACAGCGTGGAGAGCGTGGAGAGCGACGAGAAATTGAAGGTGCTGCTCGAGTCGGCGCATACGGTGGCCGTCGTCGGCATCAAGGATCGCGAGAGCGAGGACGCGTTCCGCATCCCGCAGTATCTGCAGAAGGCGGGCTACCAGATCGTGCCGGTGAATCCCAAGCTCGCAGCCGTGCTTCACGAGCCGTGCAGGGCGAGCCTGTCCCAGGTCGATGGGCCGATCGACATCGTGAACCTCTTTCGCGCCTCGGAGCACGTGCCCGCCCACGTCGACGAAATCCTCGCCATGAAGCCCCTGCCGAGGGCCGTCTGGATGCAGCTCGGGATCCACCACGGTCCCTCCGCCCAGCGACTGCGCGATGCGGGCATCGAGGTCGTCCAGGATCGCTGCATGATGGTCGACCACCGGCGTCTGATCGGCGCCC
>JANNQH010000418.1:0-4355 GCA_031400655.1 Deltaproteobacteria bacterium
GAGCGTCGGCCAGCCCATCGATCCGAAGTGTGAGCGGCTGCAGGCCTGGTACGCACGGGTCGCGGCGCGGCCGTCGACCGCGCGCTGACGAACGCGCCGGCGAGCGAGCGCCAGCCGGCTTCCCGTGTCGCCCGCGGCCGCGATCCATGGCAGAAGGACGGCAGAAGGATGGCAGTCCTGCCATGCGCGGTCAGCGGGCGCCGTGCTTTTCGAGCTGTTGATGGAGGCGCGCGAGCTTGCTCGTTGCGGGGGTGGTCTCGATTCCGCCGAGCGCGGCGAGCCATCGCCGCACGGCGGCTTCGACGCGGCTCGGCGGGGCGTAGGGGGCCGCGCTGCCCCCGACGTCTCCTGCTGACCGGTCCGAAGCAAATTCGATCTCGATTTCGTAGTCGACGTGGCCACCGGGCAGCGTCGTCTGGTCCAGGGCGAGATCGACCTCGAAGCGGCCGTCGGCGTCGCGGAGCGCGAGGCAGAGTGATTCCCTGCGATTGCTGAACTCGGCATAACGCTGCAGCCGCCGACCGTGACAGGCGGCTTCGAGGGTGTCGAGAAAGCCGACCAGCTCGGCGGACGCGGAGTCAGCGCCCAGCTCGGCTCGCCAATGGCTGAGCCAGGGGGACAGGTCGAGGCCCCGGGTCAATGCCGTCTCGGCGTCGGCGAGGGTGATCCCGGTCTCGAGCTCGATACGCTGCGCGAGCGCGCCCTCGCTCGGGGCGGAGCGCTCGCCCTTCACGGTGAGAGTGTGTCGACCCTCTTCGGCGCGCAATCGGACGCCGATCCGGGCTTGGCGAAGCACGCGGTCCGGGCGATCGAAGAAATGATTGACCTGAAACATGACGGGCCCGCCAGCGAGCGCCGTCCGCACGCGCTGCCAGGCTGCCTCGTCCGGCAGCAGGAGCTTCAGCTCGGTCTCGATCCAGCGGGACATGGCGGCCGTTCGTTTGGTCGTGGGCGGTCGGCTGTGAGTGAGCTGTCGCGAGCGGGCCGAGACGCGATCACGGCCCGCTCCACTGACCCTCTAGCGTGCGAGCGGACCGATCAGGCGGTCGATCAACCGCTGGGCCGCGATTTGATCCATTCCGTCCCCCACGAGCACGCTCTCGAGGTCCGTTGCGAAGGTAGTCGGCGTTCCAGCGGTCGGCGACGCGTCGAATGTCGATTGCAGCGCTTCGAGCCCGTCCAGGAGCTTGATGATCTCCAGCGGCTCTACGCCCGTGAGCGCGTCGACCGAGAGCGTCGTCTCGCCGTTCGGGAAGGGCACGCCGCCCGTCATCGCGACGGTGTCGATCGAGGTCAGGACCTGTTCGAGCGCCTGCTCGGTGCGGCTGGAGTCGAGGATCTGGCGCTGGTTGTCATCGACCCGCTCGAGTGTGTCGAGAATTCCGGGCGATGCGGGCACGCTCGAATCGCTCGAAGGTGAGTCCTTCGCGTCGGAGTCGCGCTGCAGCGCGGCCTTGGCATCGTTCACGCGCTCTCGGAGCCGCTCTGCGATCTCGGGCTTCCGTTCCGCGGCGCGTTTGACGACGTCGCCGTCGACGGCGCGCCGGAGGTTCGTTCGGGCGCGCTCGAGCTCGTTCCCGCGCAGCGGGGACAGCGAGCCATGCCGCGCATCGCGCTGGAAATCCTGCCAGTCGGACCAGGGGTCGCCCTCGGGCGCGAGGTCGAGCTCGATCGGAAAATTGGCACCGCCCGCCGCCAGGAATCCCTCGCGCACGAGCGTCTCGACGGCCTCCGTCGCCTCGGACGGCCGCACGCCGACGACGCCGCGGTAGACGGAGACGACGCCCGACTCGGCATCCGATTCGACGCCGAAGCGCGTGCCCTTCACGCTGACGACGACCGTCGGCGTGCGCACCTCGAACTGGTGGCCCTCGCGCCGCAGTACGTCGAAGAGTGAATGGCCGCGCTCGAGCTCGACCCGATCGACGTTGGCCTCGGCCGCGGGAAGCTTGAGGAGCGAGTTCTCGTGCACGCGGAGCGTGGCCGCGTCGACGCTGAGCTCGACGCGACCGTCGCCACCGGTCCGGATCCGCTCGTCCGGCGCGACCCGGGTGCCGACTGCAAGCGGACCCCACATCGGGGGCTCGCCGCGGCCGATCTCAACCGTGCCCGAGACCTGACGCACGATTGCGTCGGCGTGGGCGAGGCCGCTGGCGGCGAAGAGGGCGAAGATCGCCAGCACGCCCGCAGCGGGGTGGGTATTCAGTCTTCGAGTCTGCGTGATCCTGATCGACATATCTGATCCTCCGACGGAGAACGGCGAGGGCCCGTTCGGATTCGTCTCCATCACCAGTCGCTCGCGACGTGCACGAGCAGACCGACGATCTGTTTGTCGTAATCGAAAGCCGCGACGTTTGAGCTGCGCCAAATTCCGCGCCAGTAGAGCTCGAGCCGAGTGAAGCGGGCGATCGCGCGGGACAGCGCGATCCGGCCTGCGACGACATCGTCTTCCCGGGGCTCGGACCGGGTGGTATCGAGCCATTGGGTGAAGTTGTCGTTCAGGTATTGATCGCGGGCGTACGCCGCGTCGAGCTGCGCCTGGAACGCCCAGGGCAGTGAGAACCGACCCAGGGCGCGCAGCCGATAGCTGTCGTAGTCGAAGTCGCCGTCGAAGCCCCGCGCCGAGTCGCTGGCATCTGCCTCCGTCAGCGTGCGCAGCCACGATCCCGAGACGAGGAGGGAAGCGCCGCGAGGCGACAACGGGACCACATGCTCGATTCCGAGTCCGCCCGACAGGGAGTCGCGTTCCCACGGCTCGAGGATCGGGTCGTCATCGAATTGGGCGAACTCGAAGACCCCGAATCCGCGCAGGACGCCGCCGCGGGGGCCGATCGACCACAGCAGGCTCGGCCGGATCGAGCCGCCCACGAGCGCCTGGTCGAGGTCCTGAAGCGTGTCGTAGGCCTGGCTGTCGAGGCGGAGGGCGAGGCGATTCTTGAGCGCCTCGCTCGGCTGCAGCGAGAGCGATGCGAAGAGTGCATTCTGGATCATGTTGAAATCTTCGAGCTCGAACTGCTGCGTCTGGTCGTAGCGGTAGCCGAGGAGCAGGCCCGCGCGCTCCGCAAGCCAGGGCTGGCCCGAGATACCAGCGCCCCACACGCCGCGGAAATCCGCGCGGTCGCTCGGACGCGTCTCGGCCTCGGCGCCTTCGAGGGTCACGTTCTGGTCCCATTCGAAGCCCGCGAGGGCGTCGACGCGAATGCGTTGGCTCCCGCGCGCGACCTCGTGATCCCGGAGTAACAGTCGGGCGCGCACGGCGGTGTCGCTCGTGGGGTCGGTGCGCAGAAGCTCCTGCAAGAGCGAGACGGCTTCTTCGTCGCGGCCCCCGTCGAAGGCGAGCAGCGCGCGCACCAGCAGCGTCTCCGAGCGCAGCGCCGGTTCGAGCAGGGCCGCCGCCTGGAATTCGCGGTTCGCGTCGTCGTCGGCGTGATTCGCTCGCATCGCCATGCCGCGATAGAAATGTGCCATGCCCGACGCCGGTGCGTGTCGGACTGCTTCGTCGAGCAGCGCCTGGGCCGCGACGGCAGCGCCGCTCTCGAGCAGGCTGCGGGCGATCTCGACGCGGGCCTCGGCCCGGCGATCGGGCCAGCGCGCGAGAAAGCGGTGCGTCGAATCGACGGCGTCCTGTCCGCGACCTTCGCGCGCGAGCTGACGGGCGAGAGCCCACGCGAGGTCCGGATCGTTGGGATGCGCGGTTGCCGCCGCCTCGATGCGGGCGAGGGCGGGCGCCGCCGCCGCGTCCTCGGCGGAATGACAGGGACCGGCCAAGGCCGAGGCGAAGCACGCGGCGACGCCGGCGGCTGCGATGCGGCGCGGCATCTTCATCGCGCCACCTCAGTCGCCGTCGAGCGCGCGACGAGGGCGAGCATCTCATCGCCCTGCTCGTCGAGGATCTCGAAGAAGAGCTCGACGAGCTGCGGATCGAACTGCGTCCCCGCGCCCTTGCGAAGCAGGTCCCGCACCACGGGCTGCTCGAACGCGGGCTTGTAGGGCCGGCTCGTCGAGAGCGCGTCCCACACATCGACGATCGAGACGATGCGGGCGCCAAGGGGAATCTCGTTCGCGGCGAGTCCCTGCGGATAGCCGGAGCCATCCCAGCACTCGTGGTGGTGGAGGATGCAGTGGAGGGTCGTCGGCTCGAGGCCCACGACCGGGGCCACGATGCCGGCGCCGAACTCGGGGTGGCGCTGCATCTCGTGGCGCTCGGGGGGCGTCAAGCGATCGGGCTTGTTGAGGATCGCGTCGCGGATCCCGATCTTGCCGACGTCGTGGAGCAGGGCGCCGAGCTCCATCGCGCGGATCTCGCCGGCGGGCATGCCAAGGCGGGTGCCCATCAAGGACGAGAAGGCGGCGAG
>JANNQH010000419.1:0-7774 GCA_031400655.1 Deltaproteobacteria bacterium
CGTCGCCTGTGCCGAAGTCGTCGTGGCGCCGGGCTCGCTGCGCCGTGACGCGGGCGGCCTCGAAACGGGTCTCGAAGGAATCGCGCGGCTGCTCGACGGGGGCACGCTCGATCCGAACGATGTACCGCAGCGACTGCTCGAAAATCTGCCGGGAATCGGCGCCGGCCGAGCGGAGGCGATCTTGCTCGAGCGGGCGCGGGCGCCCTTCGCCTCGACACGCGAGCTCGAGCGTGTACCCGGCATAGGGCCCAGGACCCGCGAGAAGCTCGAGCCCTGGCTGGCGGTCGATTCGGAGGCACCCCCGGGCTAAGGTCGCGCGCCGTGAGGATCTATCTCGACCACAATGCGACGACGCCCCTTCGCCCCGAAGTCCGCGAGGCGATGGAGCGCAGCCTGCGCGAGGGATTCGGTAATCCCTCGAGCGTCTCCTTCGAGGGCGCCCGCGCTCGGAGCCGCGTCGAGGAGGCCCGGGAGCAGGTGGCGAGCCTCTTGTCCGTGGCACCCTCGGACGTGCGCTTCACGAGCGGGGCGACCGAGGCGAACAACACGGTTTTGATGGGACTCCTCTCGCCGGGCGGCTCCTCACGCGGCCACTCATGCCGCCATGTCGTCACGACGCAGGTCGAACATCCTTCGGTGTCGGCGCCCCTCGAAGCGCTGGCCGCTCGCGGTCTGCGCGTCAGCTGGGTGGCGCCGGATGAGACCGGCTGCGTCCCGATCGGCGACCTCGAGGCGGCGATCACGGCCGAGACGCGCCTTGTCACGGTCATCTGGGCGAATAACGAGACCGGCGCGATCCAGCCGATCGAGGCGCTCGCTTCGATCTGTCGTGCCCGCGGCATCTGGCTCCACGCGGATGCGACCCAGGCGATCGGGAAGCTCGAGATCGACCTCGCGAAGCTGCCTGTCGATTCGATCGCCTGCTCGGCCCACAAGCTCGGGGGGCCGAAGGGCGTTGGCGCGCTGGTCGCGTGCGACCAGGCGGCGATCCCTGCGCTACTGCTCGGCGGCGGACAAGAGCGCGGCCGCCGCGGGGGCACCGAGAATACGATCGGCATCGCCGGCTTTGGCGCTGCCTGTGCGGTCGCGGCGGCGACGGGCGCGAGCCAGGCCGAGGCGATGCGGCTGCTGCGGGATCGGCTCTGGCAGGGCCTCTGCGATGCGGTTCCGGGCGTTCGCTGGAATGGCGATCCGGCGCGCACGCTGCCGAACACGCTCAACGTCGAGTTTGAGGCGGTGGCGGGCGAGGTGCTGCTCCAGGCGCTCGACCTCGAAGGCGTTGCCGTGTCGGCCGGGGCCGCCTGTCATTCGGGCTCGATCGAGCCCTCGAAGATCCTGTGCGCGATGGGGCGCAGCCCCGAGCAGGCGCGCGGGAGCCTGCGCTTCTCGCTGGGATTCGGGATCGACGCGGCGCAGATCGAGCGGACGATCGAGCTGCTGTCGAAGCTCGTCCCGCGCATCCGCGCGCTGGGTGAGCCGTGAGCGCGCCGGCGGCCCCCGAGCGCGTCGTGGTCGCCATGTCGGGCGGCGTCGATTCGTCGCTGGCGGCGGCGCTCGTCGTCGCGTCCGGCGCCGAGACGATCGGGGTCACGATGAAGCTCTCGGCGAGCGGCTCACGCTGCTGCTCGCTCGAGGATGCCGACGATGCACGCCGGGTGGCCGAGCGCCTCGGGATCCGCTTCTACGTCGCAAACTACGCCGAGGCCTTCGGCCGCGAGGTGATCGACGCCTTTGCCGACGCCTATCTCGCCGGCCGCACCCCGATTCCCTGCATCGCCTGCAATCAGCGCTTCAAGTTCGACCACCTGCTCGAGCGCGCGAAGGCGTTCGGCGCCGCGCGCGTCGCCACGGGTCATTATGCGCGGATCACACACGACCCGGCGAGCGGCCGCGCGCGGCTCTTCCGGGCGCGCCATCGCGAGAAGGACCAGAGTTATTTCCTCTTCTCGCTCCGCCAGGAGCAGCTCCAGCAGGCGAGCTTCCCGGTCGGCGAGATGAGCAAGGAAGAAGTTCGGCGGGAGGCGAGGGCGCTCGGACTCGAGACGGCGGAGAAGCCCGAGAGTCAGGAGATCTGCTTCGTGCCCGACGGCGACTACGCGAAGGTCGTCGAGCGTCTGCGCCCCGAGGCCGCCCAGAGCGAAGGCGTGATCGTCGACGAGGCGGGCAACCTCCTCGGCCGCCATCGCGGCATCCACCGCTTCACCGTCGGCCAGCGCCACGGCCTCGGCATCGCCTCCGATCGGCGCCTCTACGTCGTGCGGCTCGAGCCCGAGAGCCAGCGGGTCGTAGTCGGCGACGCGCAGGACCTCGACTGCACAGGAGCCCTCGTCGAGCGCGTCCACTGGATCGCCGGGGAAGCGCCGCCGGGCCCGGTTCGGGTACGTGTCCAGGTTCGCCACCGCCACCGCGCCGTCGCCGCCGAGGTCCGGACCCTCGCGTCGGGGGGCGCCGAGATCCGCTTCGACGAGCCGGTGCGCGCGGTCGCCCCGGGACAGGCGGCCGTCTTCTACGACGAGGCGAACGACGACGAGCTGATCGGCGGCGGGTTCCTGCTGCAGGGGCAGCGATGAGCGAGGGCGCGTGCCGTGAAGCCGTGTCGCGCGAAGAGGTTCTCACCGGCCTCGAGCGCGCCCTCGGCCATCCTTTCGAGCGGCCCGAGCTGCTGGCGACCGCGCTCCGCCACACCTCCTTCGCTCACGAATCGGGGGAGGGGGAGAGCAACGAGCGGCTCGAGTTCCTGGGCGATTCGGTGCTCGGGCTGGTCGTTGCCCACGCCCTCTTCGAGGCCCATCCGCAATGGCGCGAGGGCGACTTGACCCGGGCGCTGCACGCGCTCGTCGACGCGCGCTCGCTCGCGCAGCTGGGCCGGGATCTCGAGCTCGGCCCCGCCCTCGCGCTGGGGCGTACGGAGCGCAGCTCGGGCGGCGAAGAAAAGCCGTCGATCCTCGCCGATGCGGTGGAAGCCGTCGTCGGTGCGCTGTTCATCGACGGGGGGCTTCCCGCCGTGCACCGCTTCGTCTACGCGCGCTTTGCCGCCGCTCTCTCCGAGGACGCAGCACCCGTCGCCCGCGACCCGAAGACCGAGCTGCAGGAGCGCGCGATGGCCGCTGCCGGCTGCTTCCCGGACTATCGCGTCGTCGCCGACAGCGGCGTCGAAGGCGACGATCGCCGATTCACGGTCGAGGTCACGCTCCGGGGCGAGCCCCTCGCCGAGGCGACGGACCGCACGAAGCGCGCTGCCGAACGCGAGGCCGCGCGGATCGCCCTGGCCGAGGGAAACTTCGAGGCCGACCTCGCCGCGGCGGGGGAGTGAGACGATGACCGAGTTTCGCGCCGGCTTCGTGGCTCTGCTCGGGCCGCCCAATGTCGGGAAATCGTCGCTCTTGAACGCGCTGCTCGGCCAGCGCCTCGCGATCGTCTCGCCCCGGCCGCAGACGACCCGCAGCCGGATCCTGGGCATCGTGCCGCGGCCCGATGCGCAGATCCTGTTCCTCGACACACCCGGACGCCACCGCGGCGCCAAGCCCCTCAATACCTCGCTGAACGCGATCGTCGACGAGGTCGCCCGCGACTGCGACGTGGCGCTATTGCTGGTCGATCGCAGCGAGGGCTTCAGCGAGGTCCACGACGAGCTTGCGCAGGCGCTGGCCGCGGCGGGGCGCTCGACGATCGTCGTGATGACAAAATCGGATCTGCGGCCGGCGAGCGGGCCACGGGCGAGGGCCGTGCCGGCCGAGCTCGCGGAGGGCGCGCTCAGCGTGTCAGCGCGCAAAGGGGCCGGGCTCGAGGTACTGCTCGACGCGATCGTCGCGAAGCTGCCGGTGTCGCCGCGGCTTTACGGCGAGGACGAGCTGACGGATCGGCCGCTGCGCTGGATCTGTGCCGAGCTGATCCGGGAGGCGGCGATCGGGCTGCTCGGGGACGAGCTGCCCCACGCGATCGCCGTCGAGATCCGCGCCTTCGACGAGTCCGCGCCACCGCTGACGCGCATTCGCGCGGACCTGCTCGTCGAGCGGGATTCACAGAAGCGGATCGTCGTCGGGCAGGGTGGCCAGAAGATCAAGCAGATCGGCATTCGCGCCCGCCAGGCGATCGAGGGCTGGGTCGCGGGCAAGGTCCATCTCGAGCTGTTCGTGAAGGTCGACCCGCAGTGGTCGAAGAGCGGCCGCCGGATGGGGGAGCTCGGGTACCACTGACGCGGCCGAACTCCCGGCCCCGGAGCCCAGTTGACGTGAGCTGGCAAAGCGGGCCATGCTCACGCCCATGTGGGCGATCGCGGAAGTCTGTGAGCGCACGGGGCTCTCGCCTCGGACGGTGCGGTACTACGAGGAGATCGGGCTCTTGCCCGGGGTCCGGCGGCGCGCCGGAGGCCGGCGTGTCTACGGGCCGGACGAGCTCGAGCGACTGGGCTTCATCCATCGCCTGAAGGGTCTTGGCCTATGTCTCTCTGAAATCAGGGATTTGAATGCCGTGTATGGGATCGGGGGCTCGACCGCCGCGATGCTTACGCGCCTGCGGGATCTGCTCGAGCTCCACGTCAAGGATGTCGACCAGAGGATCGGTGAGCTCGAGGGGCTGAAGACCGAGCTCATCCGCTACCGCGACCACATCGAAGTGCGGGCCGCGGCCGCGAGCACCCCGCCGCGCCGGCGGACGGGCATGCGGACGCGGCCCGGCTCGCTGCGCGTCCCGAGCGAGGGAAGCACGAAGGGAAGCAAGCCGCGATGAGCGAAGCGACCGCTGGGGAATTCGAGGCTGTGCAGACACCCATCCGTGTCGTGACCGCGGCGGCCCTCTTCGACGGCCACGACGCCGCGATCCACATCATGCGCCGGCTGCTGCAGGCGAAGGGCGCCGAGGTGATCCATCTCGGCCACGACCGCAGCGTCGAGGAGCTCGTCGAGGCGGCCGTCGAGGAATCCGCCGACGCCATCGCGGTCTCGTCCTATCAGGGCGGCCACATGGAGTTCTTCTCGTACCTCGTGCGGCGCCTCGCGCAAGCCGGCATGCCCCACGTCCGGGTCTACGGCGGCGGCGGCGGCACGATCACGGCCGAGGAGATCGAAATCCTGGAGCGGGGCGGTGTGGCGCGCCTCTTCAGTCCGAACGACGGGCGCACGCTCGGCCTCGACGGGATGATCGAGCTCATCGTTCAGGAATGCATCGCCGCGCGGCGTGCGCGCGACAGCGATCCGGCGAAGGGTCTGCTCGAGCTCGCGGCGCGCGTCTCGCCCGAGCGGCCTCGGGAAGTTGCGGAGCTGATCCGATTCTTCGAAGACCACGCTGAGAGCCGCAAGGACGAGGCCCAGGCCCTGCGTCGGGCGCTCTCCGAGCGCGCGCTGCGGCGAGCGCCGGTCGTCGGCTTCACCGGAACAGGCGGCGCCGGGAAATCGAGCGTGGTCGACGAGATCGTCCTGCGTCTGCGCCGCGATTCACCCGACCTGCGGCTCGCCCTGCTGCTCGTCGATCCGACCCGGCGCCGCAGCGGAGGGGCGCTGCTCGGTGACCGGATCCGCATGAACGCGATCTCGGGGCCGCGGGTCTTCGTGCGCTCGATGGCGACGCGGCGTGCGCATCTCTCGCTCTCGGCCGCGGTCGACGACGCGCTCACGGTGCTGCGCTGCGCGGGCTTCGACCTCGTGCTGCTCGAGACCGCAGGCATCGGCCAGAGCGATTCGGAGATCGTCGATCGGGTCGACTGCTCGCTCTACGTCATGACGCCGGACTACGGCGCGCCTTCGCAGCTCGAGAAGATCGACATGCTCGATTTCGCCGATCTGATCGTGCTCAACAAATGCGATCGCCAGGGGGCGGCCGACGCGCTCCGCGATGTGCGCAAGCAGTGGCGGCGCAATCGCGGCCAGTCCGGCTTGCGGGACGACCAGGTTCCGGTCTTCCCGACCGTGGCACGGGCCTGGAACGATCCCGGGATGGAACGACTCGCGCGGGCCCTGGAGGCGCGGCTCGCGGCGCTCGGCGTTTCCGGGCTCGCCGCGGGGGGGCTCGAGCAGGAGGCGGCTCCGATCGAGCTGCATGCGACGCCGGCGCTGCTGCCGAGCGGGCGCCAGCGTTACCTGGCCGAGATCGCAGAGACCGTGCGCGACTATCACGCGCGCGCGGAGCGTTCCGCCGAGCAGGCGGGACTCGCCGACGCGCATGCCCGGATCCTCGCCGCTGCCGGTGCCGGCCCGCAGCATCCCCTCGCGCCGCTCTCGCCGCTCTCGCCGAAAGAGGATTCCCAGCGCGCGCTCGCCCAGGGTTATGCGGAGGCCGTCGAGGGCGTCGATCCGGGCCTCGCCGACGAGCTCCGGCGCTGGCCCGAGACCCGCGCCGAGTACACGGCGACGCACCACCGCTACGTCGTGCGCGACAGGACCGTCGAGGTCGAGAACCAGACCGAATCTCTCTCGGGCACCCGGATTCCCAAGGTCGCGCTGCCGCGTACCCGGGACTGGGGCGAGCTCGCCCGCTTCTTCGCCCGCGAGAACCTGCCGGGCCGCTTCCCATTTACCGCGGGCGTCTTCCCGTTCAAGCGCCGCGAGGAGGATCCGGCGCGCATGTTCGCCGGTGAAGGCGGACCCGAACGCACGAATCGCCGCTTCCATCTGCTCTCGGCAGGCCAGCCCGCGGTCCGGCTCTCGACGGCCTTCGACAGCGTGACGCTCTACGGCCGCGATCCGGCGCTGGCGCCGGATGTGTTCGGCAAGGTGGGCAACTCCGGCGTCTCGATCTGCACCCTCGACGACGCGAAGAAGCTGTATTCGGGCTTCGATCTCGCCGATCCGCGCACGTCGGTGTCGCTCACGATCAATGGGCCCGCGCCGACGGTGCTTGCGTTCTTCCTGAATACGGCGATCGATCAGCGGGTCGAGCGCCAGCTGCGGCAGCGGGGCGAGCTCGAGCGGGTGCGAGCGCGCTTCGAGTCGGCGCTGCGGGCGAAGGGTCAGGCGCTGCCGTGTTATGGCGGGGCCCTGCCGCCGGGCCATGACGGTTCCGGGCTCGGGCTGCTCGGGATTCCGGGGGACCGCGCGGTCGACGCCGAGACCTATCAGCGGATCCGGAGGGAGGTGCTCCAGGCCGTGCGCGGGACGGTGCAGGCGGACATTCTGAAGGAGGACCAGGCCCAGAACACCTGCATCTTCTCGACCGAGTTCTCGCTCAAGGTCCAGGGCGACATGCAGGAGACCTTCTGCCGCGAGGGGATCGGGAACTTCTACTCGGTCTCGATCTCGGGCTACCACATGGCCGAGGCCGGTGCGAACCCGATCAGCCAGCTCGCCTTCACCCTCGCCAACGGATTCACCTTCTGCGAGTACTTCCTGGCCCGGGGATTGCCGATCGATGCCTTTGCGCAGAACCTCTCGTTCTTCTTCAGCAACGGACTCGACGCCGAGTACTCTGCGCTAGGCCGCGTCGCGCGCCGGATCTGGGCGATCGCGATGCGCGACCGCTACGGCGCGAACGAGCGGAGTCAGAAGCTCAAATACCACATCCAGACCTCCGGCCGTTCGCTGCACGCCCAGGAGATGGACTTCAACGACATCCGCACGACGCTGCAGGCGCTGACGGCGTTGCAGGATGGCTGCAACAGCCTGCACACGAACGCCTTCGACGAGGCGGTCACGACGCCGACCGAAGCGTCGGTGCGGCGCGCACTCGCGATCCAGCTCATCATCAATCGGGAAGCGGGGCTCATGAAGAACGAGAACCCGACCCAGGGCGCCTACGTGATCGAAGAGCTGACCGATCTGCTGGAGGCGGCGGTGCTCGAAGA
>JANNQH010000420.1:0-3630 GCA_031400655.1 Deltaproteobacteria bacterium
CGACGCCTACACCTGGGCGACGCTCGCCCTCGACATCGACTGCGCCCTCACGGCGCTGCTCGCGCAAACGGGCGCCACGCGGATCGCGCTCGGGATCGGCCACTCGATGGGCGGCGCGCTCGTCACGCACAACGCCGTCCTTCGGCCCGAGCGATTCGAAAGGCTGCTGCTATGCGATCCGGTGTTGATGCCGCCGGCTGGCTGGGAACCGGGCGCCAGCGCTCTCTCCAAAGGGCCTCCTGCCGCGCTCTCCACAGAGCGACGCGCCAATCCGATGGCCGAGGCCTCACGCCGCCGCCGCGATCGTTTCCCGAGCGCCGCCGAAGCCTACGCACACTGTCGCTCCCGGGCCCTCTACGCCTCCTTCACACCCGAGGCCCTCGCGCTCTACGTCGGGCTCGGAATGCGCGAGACCGCGGCGGGAGAGCTCGCTCTCAAATGCGATCGCGAGGTCGAAGCGGCCATCTTCGACAGCGGCGGCTCCCTCGACCTGATGCCACAGATCGGCGAGCTGAAGGCGGAGCTCCTGATCCTGCACGCCGGGCGAAGCGGCTTCTCGCGCCCCTATTATGAGGAACTGGCGCGCCGCGCCCCGAATGCGCGGGTCGAGGGCGTCGATGCCGGCCACCTCTTTCCGATGGACGAGCCCGGGTTGGTGATCGACTGGATCGAGCGCTTGATGGCGGGGTCGCGCCCCGATGCCCGCGCGCATCCGTGAAGCCAGAAGGAGAGAAGACGATGCCGAAGCTGCCCGACCATCCCGACGTCCTGCGACCGGAAGCGTTTGCGACCTTCAACCCGGAGAAGATGGGCAAGGGGACGCTCTTCGAGTCCGAGCGGATCCTCGTCGGTCTCAACACCTTCCTGCCCGGGCAGGAGCACGCGCTCCATGCCCATGAAGGCATCGACAAGGTCTACCACGTGCTCGAGGGGCGGGGTCGTTTCCTGCTCGTCGGGCGCGAGCTCGCGATGCAGCCGGGGGAGATGTTGATCGCACCGTCGGGTGTGCCCCATGGCATCCGCAACGACGGTGGCGAGAAGCTCGTCGTGCTCGCGATCCTTGCGCCAGGGCCGGGCAAGAAGGTCTGAGGTTCTCGCACCGGCGGCTAACGCTTGCGGCCGCCGCTGCGAAACGGGGAGACGCAGGCGCTCGCCGGATCGAAGTAGCGATAGGGCAGGTCGGCGGCCCGGGTGATGCCGACGCGGGGACCGGCTTCGATGCGAGGGCGCGCAGCGTCCGCCGCCGGTGGCCAGATCGTGAGCGGTCCGCGCAGCAGGCTCCGGCCGTCGTCCGCGAGCGAGAGGCCCAGCGCCTCGGCGAAGCGTCCAGGCCCCGACGCAATCCGCCGCGGATCCACTCCGGGCTCGAGGCCACGAAGAGCGCACATGCGAGCCGCTCCCTGCACAGGCTCGCCCGCGCGCAGGAGAACGGCCGCTGCCTCCCCCGGCGCGCCGCACACCACGTTGACGCAGGTGTGGATGCCGTAGCTTCGATAGGCGTAGAGTCGTCCGGCCGGGCCGAACATCGAGCGATTGCGCGCCGTCGGGCCGCGGTGGGCGTGGGACGCGGGGTCGCTGCCATCGCCCAGGTAGGCCTCGACCTCGACGAGCCGGAGGATCAGCCTTTCGCCATCGGGCAGGCGATGGACGAGCCGGCAGCCGATCAGGTCGCGTGCGACCTCGCGGCTCCCGCGTGCATAGAAGTCTCGAGAAAAGGGACTCGCGGACGCCATTCTGGAATGATCGGGAAACCAGCCGATCCTGCACGGGTCCCGATCTGCAATGCCAACCCTTGAGCCTCAGGCCAGGACGGCCGATGCCGGTTAAACTGCGCCCGCCGATCGCCACCGGAGACGGATCTCGATGAGTCAATTCGCCGCGAATTCTGGCCGCATGGGTCCATCCATGGACCCCCAGCAGGAGGGTCAGGCGGACGGGGACGAGCCGCAGGCGCCCCAGTCGCGTTACCTCGACAGCTTTGGGATCAACGCGGGCTTCGTGGAAGAGGTCGAGGCCCAGTACCGGATCGACGAGCGCTCGGTCGACGAGAGCTGGTCGGCAGAGTTCGGCGGTGCTGGACGTGCCGGTGCTGCGAGAGCGAGCGGCGAGACGCTGCGGCGCGCGCCGATGGAGCAGCGGGCGGTCGCGCCGACACCTCCGACACCTCTGACGGCTCCGGTCGCTGTGGTGGCTCCGGTCCTGGTGCAAGCGGTCGCGCCCGCGGCCGCGGAAGCGGCGGCGCCAGTGGCGCCCGCGAATTCGACCGACGCGATGCTGCTCCACACGGCGGACAAACACGCCCGCGTGCTCCGCCTGATCCACGCCTATCGTGCCCGCGGCCACCGGATCGCCCAGTTCGATCCGCTGGGCGCCCATTCGACTTATTTCCCGGAGCTCGATCCGGCCCACTACGGCTTCGGCAACGAGCACCTCGACGAGCTTTTTATTGCGGGCGATCTGCCGGGCGGCTCGGTGCAGACGCTGCGCCAGATCCTGTCGCGCCTCAACAAGACCTACTGCGGCCCGATCGGCGTCGAGTTCACCCACGTCCAGGATCCCGGCCGCCGAACCTGGCTGCGCGAGCAGATGGAGGAGGGTCAAAATCATCCGAATCTCGACGACGCGGCCCGCAAGCGCATCCTCGAAAATCTCGCGGCGGCGGAGCTCTTCGAGAGCTTCCTCCACACGAAGTTCCTGGGCCAGAAGCGCTTCTCGCTCGAGGGCGGCGAGTCGCTGATCCCGCTGCTCGACCAGGTCGTCGAGGGCGCCCCGATGAACGGCCTGCGCGAGATCGTCTTCGGCATGGCCCACCGCGGGCGCCTCAACGTCCTCGTGAACATCCTCGGCAAGAGCTACGAATCGGTCTTCTCCGAGTTCGAGGACTCGCCCGACGTCGATGCGCCCTTCGGCTCCGGCGACGTGAAGTACCACAAGGGCTTCACCCTCGACCGGATCGTCGCCACCGGCGAGCGCGTCCATCTCACGCTCACGTCGAACCCGTCGCATCTCGAGGCGGTCGACCCGGTCGTCGTCGGCCGCGCCAAGGCCAAGCAGGTCCGTTCCGGCGATCACGAGGGCCAGGCGATCATGCCCCTCATGATCCACGGCGACGCCGCCTTCGCGGGGCAGGGCATGGTGGCCGAGACGCTGAACCTCTCCCAGCTGAACGGCTATTCGACGGGCGGTACGCTCCACGTCATCGTCAACAATCAAATCGGATACACGACGACGCCCTCCGAGGCGCGCTCGACGCTCTACTGCAGCGACGTGGCGAAGATGATCCAGATCCCGATCTTCCACGTGAACGGCGACCATCCCGAGGCGGTGGTCCACGTGACGAAGATGGCGGTCGCCTATCGCCAGCGCTTTGGCGACGACGTCGTGATCGACATGGTCTGCTACCGCCGCCACGGACATAACGAGGGCGACGAGCCGGCCTTCACGCAACCGCGCCTCTATCGCAAGATCCGCGACAAGAAATCCGTGGGGACGCTCTACCGCGAGAAGCTCGTGGTCGGCGGCCGCTTGACCCGCGAAGAGGTGGACCGGATCGAGCAGCATCGCCAGGATGCGCTCAAGCAGGCCCTCGAAGGCATCCAGACCCGGCCGCCCGGACCCGACGAGCCCTAC
>JANNQH010000421.1:0-3000 GCA_031400655.1 Deltaproteobacteria bacterium
GCCTACGCCGCCCGCCTCGACGAGAACGCCCGCGCGATCACGCGCATGATGGGCAAGCCGATCGCGCAGTCGCGAGCCGAGTTCGAGCGAACGATGGTCGAGCGTGTCGAGCAGCTCTGCGCGATCGCGGCCGAGGCCCTGGCGGACGAGGTCTTGCCGCCTTCGCCGGGCTTCCAGCGCTTCATCCGCCACGAGCCGGTCGGCGTCGTGCTCGACATCGCGGCCTGGAACTATCCGCTCGCGATCGCGGTGAACGTGATCGTGCCGGCGGTGCTGGCGGGCAATGCGGTGCTCGTGAAGCACGCGTCGCAGACGGCGCTCGTCGCCGATCAGTTCGAGCGCGCTTTTCTCGAAGCAGGCGCGCCCACCGGCCTCGTCCAGGCGATGCCGATGGACCACGCGACGACCGCGCGTCTGATCGACTCCCGCGCCCTCGGCTACGTCTCGTTCACCGGCTCCGTGCGCGGCGGCCACGAGATCTACCGCACGCTCGCGCAACGGAACTTCATCGCCGCGGGACTCGAGCTCGGCGGCAAGGATCCCGCTCTGGTGCTCGAGGACGCCGACGTCGCCTTCGCCGCCGAGAACCTCGTCGACGGCTCCTTCTACAACGCAGGCCAGAGCTGTTGTGGCATCGAGCGGATCTACGTCGCGGAATCTCGCTACGACGAGTTCGTCGAGGCCTTCGTCGCCCATGCCAGGCAGTACGTGATGGGCGATCCGCAGGACGCCGCAACGACCCTCGGCCCGCTGGTCGACGAAGCGTCGGCGGATGCCGTCCGCGCTCAAGTGGCGCGGGCGCGGGCGGCCGGGGCGCGGCTGCTCGTCGGCGATGCGGATTTCGAGGTGCCCGATCGAACGCGCTGTTATCTGGCGCCCCAGGTGCTCGTCGACGTCGATCATTCGATGGACCTGATGGTCGAAGAGACCTTCGGGCCGGCGATCGGCATCATGCGCGTCGTTAACGAGAGCGAGGGCCTGGCCCTCGTGAACGACTCGCCCTACGGCCTCACCGCCTCGCTCTGGACGGCAGACCTCGAGCGCGGCCAGCGCCTGGCCGAGGACGTCGAAGCCGGCACGGTCTACGTCAATCGCTGCGACTACCTCGATCCGGGCCTCGCCTGGACCGGCGTCAAGGACTCCGGATTCGGGTGTTCACTTTCGAAGCTGGGATTCCGATCCGTGACGCGACCGAAGAGCTATCACCTGCGCTCGCAACCGCGCTGACCCGGAGGAAGCGATGAGGCCCACGTCGACGACCCTCGTCACGAGCCTGCCCGAGCTCGACGCCTGGATCGAGCGGGAGGGGATCCGCTTCTTCAAGATCGGCGTCTTCGACATCGACGGCGTAATGCGCGGGAAATACGTCGACCGCGCGAAGCTCTTCTCCGCCGTCGACAAGGGCTTCGGCTTCTGCGACGTCGTGCTCGGATGGGACCTCCACGACCAGCTCTACGAGGGCGTGGAGATCTCCGGTTGGCACACGGGCTATCGCGATGCGGCCGTTCGGCTCGATCTCTCGACGCTGCGCCGGTTGCCGTGGGAGGAGAACACGCTGCTGCTCGTCGGCAGCTTCGAGGGCGCGCACGCGGAGATCTGTCCCCGCAGCGTGCTCAAGCGAACGCTCGCCCACGCGGCGCGCCTCGGCTTCGACGTCGAGGCTGCCTTCGAGTATGAGTTCTTCCTGTTCGACGAGACCCCCGAGAGCGTGCGCGAGAAGGGCTACCGTAATCTCAAGCCCATGACACCGGGGATGTTCGGCTACTCGATCCTGCGGAGCTCCGTCCATGCCGAGCTCCACCACGCGCTGATGGACGCGATGGCCGCCTTCGACTGCGGCCTCGAAGCGCTCCACACCGAGACGGGCCCCGGCGTCGTCGAGGCCGCGATCCGCCACGCCCCGGGCCTCTCCGCCGCTGACAAGGCCGCGCTCTTCAAGACCTTCACGAAGGTCGCGATGCAGCGCGAAGGCCTGATGGCGACCTTCATGGCGAAATGGAGCAACGACTATCCGGGCCAGAGTGGCCATATCCATGTCTCGCTCGGCGACCCGAAGACGGGCCGCAATCTCTTTCACGCGGAGGGCGAGCGCTTCGAGATGAGCGAGACGATGCGGCATTTCGTGGCGGGGCAGGTGCGCTACCTGCCGGAGCTGCTCGCGATGGTGTGCGCGACGGTGAACGCCTATCGCCGGCTCGTGCCGGGCATGTGGGCACCAACGGCGTCGAACTGGGGTGTCGAGAACCGCACCACGGCGATCCGCGTGATTCCCGCCGGTCCGGAGGGTCAGCGAAGCGAGTACCGGATCGCACCAGCCGACGCGAATCCGTATCTCGCGCTCTCGGCCGCCCTGGCCTCTGGACTCGCCGGCATCGAAGAACGGCTCGAGCTGCCCGAGCCCGTCGTCGGCAGCGCCTACGACGCGAAGGCCTCATCCGAGCTCGCACTCCCGACCACGCTCGCCGAGGCGAGCCGCCGACTGCGGAGCTCGGCGCTGGCCCGCCGCGTCTTCGGCGACACGTTCGTCGAGCATTTCGCCACGACCCGCGACTGGGAGGACCGGAGCTTTCGCCGCTCGGTCTCCGACTGGGACCTGGCGCGTTATTTCGAGATCATCTGACGCAAGGCCCTGTGTCGGACGCGGGTACGGCGTGGAATAACGAGGGACGCAATTGGCAGGCGACGCGATCCGCGGGAATTTCAACTACCCGACCGCCTATCGGATCGGTGCAGGCCGCGTCCGCGAGCTGCCGGACGCCTGCCGCGAGCTCGGGATCACGCGGCCTCTCGTCGTCAGCGACCCGGGCGTGGCCGCACTGCCCTTTTTCGCCGGAATCCTCGCGAGCCTCGCCGCCGCGAAGCTCGACGCCCGCGTCTTCTCAGCGATCGACGCCAATCCCGCGGTCGCCCACGTCGAGGCCGGGCTCGCGCAAGCGAAGGCCCACGCCGCGGACGGCTGTGTGCTCGTCGGCGGCGGCTCGGCCCTCGACGTCGGAAAAT
>JANNQH010000422.1:0-3471 GCA_031400655.1 Deltaproteobacteria bacterium
AAATTCCTCCCCAATGCCCCCGTGCAGTTGCGTGCTGCAGCCACTGGCGGCGTCCTCGCTGGAGGTACCTGGTCGTTTGTGGGTGCTGTATTCGCCTCGGCCCTGGCCTCGTCCGGAACCCGCAATGTCATCTACAGCACCTTTGCCGTCGCGATTGCGGCCCTGATCTGGCTCTATGTCAGCTGGCTGATCCTTCTGATCGGCGCGCAGATCGCCTTCTATGTCCAGAACCCGGTGGCCCTCCGCATCGGGAGGCAGGAGCTCCAGCTCTCCAACGGGCTCCGGGAGCGCATCGCGCTGAATATCATGTACCTGATCGGCCTCGATTTCAGGTACGGCAGCTCGCGCTGTACGACCCGCAGCATATCCAGCGAGACGAACCTCCCGGGCCTGACTCTCGGGCCCGTGATCGCGGAGCTCGAGGCGGCGGGGCTGATCAGTGCAACCCACGAGGAAGTGCTGGTACCCGGTCGCGACCTATCACACATCACACTTGCCGACATCCTGGCGGCCGTTCGAGCCGATTGCAAAACGGGCTCGCTGGTGCAGCCAGCGTGGTCGGGGCCCGTCAATGAGGTTGCCGAACGCGTGGAAGGCGCCATCACGGCGCTGACCTCCAACACGACGCTCAGCGAGTTCCTCGACCAGGCTGACACCCGGCAGCCATCAATCTGAGCCCGGCCTCATCCGGAACAGGACGTCATCCCTGTCGAGGAAATGGTGCTCGAGCCCCGCGAGTACCTTTAAGCGGAGCGAATCGCCGCGCGACTCGTAGCCGCCGCCGACGTCGTTGCAGCCGCCCCTCGAAGCGGGACCATCAAGGGCGCGCCGGGCGCGCTACGGCGTTCACCATAGCCCCGCTCGGTCTCGAGGTAGGCGCCCTCCTGGGCGACGGGCCAGCTCTTCTGCGTCGCACAGTCGCGAAAGCGGGCAGCATCCGCGAAGTAGCTGAATTCACCCCGCCAGCTGCGGGACGCGCTCGCGGGAGCGCCAGACTGCTTCCCCATCCACGGAGCGCGCCCCCGGACGGGCAAGTTTACGTAATGGTCGTTAGCAGTGGCGCAGAAAAGGTCTCGTGAACCGGCTAGCCACACCAACCCGACTGGCTGGTCGACGAGTGCTTCGCCGACACCGAGACGCGGATCCGCAACTTCCCGGCCGTCCACGCCGAGCTCGTCGAGGCGGCCGCCTGTTTCGATGCCGCCGAGCTGCTGGCCCGTCTCGTCGAGAACGGCGTGACGGCCGGCCAGCACACGCGAGGGGTCCTGCGCGAGCACCGCCTCGCCGACGAGCGAATCGACGCGTTGGTGGCCGAGGGCGAGGTGGCCGAGGGCTGAGGTCGGTCCACCGCTGGCGGCACGCGGCACCACGGCGCCGGCGACAGCTTCGTTCCCCAGCCGTGGGCTCGCGCGCTCCAGCTCCGCGACGGACGCTCTCAGCGCGCCTCGGCCTGACGTTTCTCGCGGCGATCGAAGAGGAGATCGATGGTGAAGGTGACTTTCCAGGTCGGATCGTCGGGCGTGCGTTCCGCGAAGTGGAGGAGCTGGTGCAGCACCGCCCCGATCGGGATCGCGACGAGGTCGGCGAGCGCGTTCTCGACGTCCTGCTCCAGCTCCTCGCGGTAGAGCGCGTCCGGAACGTCACCGGCGGTTTCGTTCGCCGCCGCAGAGCCGCCGGCCAACAGCAGGACGGCCCAGCTCACGCCGCTACCCCTCCCACTGAGCCGAATGTTGCCAGAGAGAACCTCATCGGGCGCAGCGTCGACCTCGAATGCCAGGTCCCCATCTCGCGAACGACCACAATCTCGGACGGGGGTCGACCGGTTGATCTGCATGGTAATGCCAAACTGACGCCGGCTCCTGGTCCATCGAGTCCGCCGGCCAATCAGATTGACGCTGCACGCCCTGCTTGGTGATACTCGGGCATGCGACTCATCGTCTCCCGCATCCTGAAGTGGTTCGCCCTCCTGGTGGTATTCGGCGCTCTGGCCTTCCTCGGCACGCGCGCACTCGATGCCTTCCGCGGTCCCGCGCTCCAGCCCTGGCACACGTTCGTGCCGGAGGAGCTGGAAGCGGACATTCTCGACGCGGCGGACTGGAGCCGTTACATGGAGCAGGAGGAGCAGATCTTCGCGTCCGTGCGCCAGGAGGTCACAGATAAGCTCGAGCCCGAGGCGCGCGTCCTCATCAATCGCTACTTCGAAGGCAGTCCTGTCTTTCCCGAGCGGTTCGCCCACAACTGGAACCGCTCCTACGTCATGGAGCCCGATGTCCCGCCCCGGGGCGCGGTCGTGCTGCTCCACGGTCTGACCGACTCGCCCTACAGCCTGCGCCATGTGGCGCAGCGTTATCGGGACCGCGGCTTTCTCGCCATCGGTATTCGCGTCCCCGGGCACGGCACGGTGCCTGCGGGCCTGTCCGACGTGCGCTGGGAGGACTGGATGGCGGCGACGCGGCTCGCCGTCCGCGAAGCGCGGCGCCGGGTGCCGGCCCCCGCGCCGCTGCACCTGGTCGGCTTCTCCAACGGCGGCGCGCTCGCGATGAAGTACGCGCTCGACGTGCAGGAGGACCCGCAGCTTGCGCGCGCGGACCGCCTCATCCTGCTGACGCCGATGATCGGCATCACGCGCTTCGCCCGCTTCGCCGGCTTCGCGAGCCTGCCCGCGCTGCTTCCCCCGTTCGCGAACGCTGCGTGGCTCTCGGTGATACCCGAGTTCAACCCGTTCAAGTACAACTCGTTTCCGGTCAACGGCGCGCGGCAGTCCTATCGCCTGACCGACGCGCTGCAGGTGCAGATCTCGCGGCTCTCGCGGAGCGGGCAGCTCGGCGGGCTGCCGCCGGTGCTCACCTTCCAGTCGGTGATCGATTTCACCGTCAGCACCCCGGCGATCCTGAACGCCCTGTACGCGAACCTGCCCGACAACGGCAGCGAGATCGTGCTATTCGATGTAAACCGAACCCTCAAGTTCGTGCCCATGATGCAGCCCTCCGTCTACGTCGCGCTCGAGCGCCTGATCCCGACCGCACCGCAGCCCTATCGCTTCACGTCCGTCGAGAACGCCAGCGACTCGATTGTGGACACGGTCGAGCGCACGATCGAGCCGGGGCAGCTCGTGGCGGAGTCGCGCCCGATCGGCATCCAGTACCCGTCGGGCATCTTCTCGCTCTCGCATCTCGCGATTCCGATCCCGATGGACGATCCGCTCTACGGTCTTGAGCCCGACCCGGCCACGCGCGATGACTACGGCACCAACCTCGGCACCCTGTCGGCGCGGGGCGAGCGCGGCGTGCTCGTCGTGGACCAGGAATTCCTCGCGCGACTTCCGTCGAACCCGTTCTTTCCCTACCTGCTCGAGCGCATCGACGAGAGCATCGAGCGCCCGTCGGGCCCGAGCGGCCGCAACATCGCAGTGACCGGCGCCGGCGGGATGCCCGTCAGGCTCGAAGCGATCCTGTCCACCTTCCAGCAGGA
>JANNQH010000423.1:0-8709 GCA_031400655.1 Deltaproteobacteria bacterium
CGTCCGCCAGACGGCCGGCGAATCGAATCCCGCGTTGCTCGCCTGGACCGGCCACGCGAATGCGCCCCAGGCAGTGCTCGATGACGAGCCCGCGCGCACGGGCTGGGCGGAGATCCTGCTGCTGGCCGAGCGCCTGTCGAAGACGCCGGCTCTCATCCCCGAGGATCCCCACGAACGGGCCTTGTTATTCGGCCTCGCGTTCGAGATCTGCGGCGAGGACGGATTCGGCTGGCACCGCCGGCTCCAGATCATGGATCCGATGCTCGGCCGCGCCGACATCGCGACGAATCCCCAGCTCGAGACCGCTCGCGTGCTCGGCGAGCGTTATGGCTACACCCGCGAGGCCGCCGCCCGCTCGAGCCTGCGGGTTCGCCAGATCCTGCGGCTCTTTTCGGAGCAGCTCGCGGCCCAGGCGCGCAAGGGAAGCGAGTACCTGGTCGGCCACCAGATCAGCGCCGTCGACGTCTACTGGTCGACCTTCGCACCGATGTTGCAGCCCATGCCCGAGGCGCTGTGTCCGATGCCGGCCCAGATGCGCGCCGCCTACGAAACGCTGCCGCCGGAGATCGCGGCCGAGGTCGATCCGGCCCTCCTGGCCCACCGCGACCGGATCTACGCGAAGCATCTGAAGCTGCCGGTCGAGTTCTAGATGAATACCCACGCCCGTCGCCCGATCTTCCATCCAATCGAAGCGTTCCGCCTCGCATGAATCCCGCGCTGGCATCGGGCGCGCACAGCGCTCGCTACGTCCAATACATCCTCTTCCTGCTCTTTCTCGTCTCCGTCTTCAATGTCTGCGACCGCACCATCGTCTCGGTGCTCGTGGACGATATCCGGCGCGACCTCGCCCTCAACGACCGCCAGATGGGGATCGTGATGGGGCTCGCGTTCTCGGTGACCTATCTCTTCGCCGGAATCCCCATCGCGTACCTGGCGGATCGCCATTCGCGCCGCCTGACCATATCGATCGCGCTGCTGGTGTGGAGCCTGATGACGGCGGTCACCGGGATCGCGCAGAATTTCTGGCAGATCATGTTCGCCCGCATGGGCGTCGGCGTCGGCGAAGCAGGCGGAAGCCCCGCCAGCCACTCCCTCATCATCGACTACGTGGCGCCCGAGCGCCGCGCGCGCGCAATGTCGATCCTCAGCATCGGCTCCAGCATCGGGCTCGGCGGCGGCATGGCCTACGGTGGCTGGGCGAGCGAGGTGATCGGATGGCGATGGGCGCTCATCAGTGTCGGCGTGCCCGGGGCCCTCGTCGCGCTCCTGTTCTTGAAGACCGTCGTCGATCCGCCGCGGCGCGCGGCCGATTTTCCGAGCGTCGACGCGTTCAGCGGACATTCACTCCCCGGCGTCCTGGGATCACTCCTTCGCATGCCGGCCTTCGTCGCGCTGACCCTCGGCGCCACCTTCGTCAACGTCGTCTCGCTGGGCCGCAGCGTCTGGGAGCCGACCTTTTTGCGGCGCGTGTACGAGATGAGCGCTGGCGAGGCCGGGCTCGCCTACGTCTTCATCAACGCGGTGCCCGCGGTCATCGGGACCTACGTCTGCGGCGCCATCACCGATCGACTCGCGATGCGCGATCGCCGCTGGTACGGCTGGTTTCCCGCGCTGACCTGCTTCTTCCTCGTCCCCCTCTCCCTCGCCTTCTACTTCTCGCCGACCGACGTGCAGGTCGCCGGCGTCCCGATCGGATTCGTCTTCGCCTTCGGCGCCTCGCTGCTCGCTCCGGGCTGGTCGCCGGCGGTGATGGCGACGGCACAGGGCCTCGTGCCCCCGAACGCCCGCGCCGTCGCCGCCGCCACCTGGTCGATGATCGCGGGGTTCGTCGGCCTGGGGATCGGCCCCTTCCTGGTCGGTGACCTCAACGTCCGCCTCGAGGGCGCTTTCGGTGACGAGGCCGTGCGCTATTCCCTCGCGCTGGTCGGCGTCGTGCCCTGGCTCTCCACTGCGAGCTTCCTCGTGCTGGCGCGCCGCCTCGGCGGCCCGCGCGAGAAGACCGTCTGAACTGAATCCCTTCCATTCCCGTGCCGTCGAGCTCGGGAAACGACCCGCCTACCGGAGGATCTCGATCGATGCGTACACGAGCTCTCGCCAGCATCGCTTTCGGCGCGCTCTTCGCCGTCACGGCGTCCGCCCAGCAGAAGCATTACTCACCGTTCGTCGACGAGACGTACCCGATGGAGCTTCTCTGGGGCGATACCCATGTCCACACGTCCTTCAGCATGGACGCGAACTCGATGGGCAACACCCGTCTCGGCCCGAGCGACGCCTACCGCTTCGCGAAGGGCGAGGTCGTGATCTCGAATACCGGTCAGCCCGTCCGCCTCGACCGCCCCCTCGATTTTCTCGTGGTCTCCGATCATGCCGAGTACATGGGCGTGCTCCCGAAGCTTCGCGCGAAAGATCCGCTCCTGCTGGCCGACCCCGCCGGCAAGAAGCTCTTCGACGCGCTCGACGCAAAGGATCAACGCGGCGGCCAGGCGATGGCCGATCTGATCGAATCGCTGGTCACGAACAAGCCATTGCTGAATAACCCCGCCGTCCAGCAGAGCATCTGGCAGGAGACCACGCGGATCGCCGACCAGCACGACCAGCCCGGCGTCTTCAGCGCGCTGATCGGCTACGAGTGGACCTCGATGCCCCAGGGCGACAATCTCCACCGCGTCGTCGTCTACGCCGACGGTGCCGACAAGGCCGGACGACTGATACCGGTCTCGGCCTTCGACGGAGATCGGCCCGAGGATCTCTGGGCCTTTCTCGCCCGCTACGAGAAGACGACCGGCGGCCGGATCCTCGCGATCCCCCACAACGCGAACCTGTCCAACGGACGCATGTTCGCCCTCGAGACCTCCGCGGGAAAGCCCTTCGACGCAAGTTATGCGAAGACCCGTGCGCGCTGGGAGCCGCTCGTCGAGGTGACCCAGATCAAGGGCGACGGAGAAACCCATCCGCTGCTCTCCCCTGACGACGAGCTCGCCGACTTCGAGCGCTGGGACAAAGGCAACCTGAACGTCGGCAAGACCCTGCCCAAGGAGCCCTGGATGCTCCGCTTCGAGTACGCGCGCTCGGCCTTGAAGCTCGGCCTCGACCTCGAGGAGACACTCGGCGTCAATCCCTTCAAGTTCGGCATGATCGGGAGCACCGACGCCCACACCTCCCTCGCCACCGCCGCCGAGAACAACTTCTGGGGCAAGGCCGTCGGCGTCGAGCCCGGAAGACCGCGAACGAACCTGACCTTCCTCGCTTCAGCCAAGGATAAATCCCTCGACATCATGGCCTGGCAACAGGTCGCCGCCGGTTATGCCGCGGTCTGGGCGAAGGAGAACACCCGCGCAGCCATCTTCGATGCGATGATGCGAAAAGAGGTCTACGCCAGCACCGGCCCGCGCATCCAGGTCCGCTTTTTCGGCGGCTGGGAGTATTCGGCGCAGGACGTCTCCCGACCCGACGCCGTCGCCATCGGCTACCGCAAGGGCGTCCCGATGGGCGGCGACCTGCTGCCCCGAGCCCGCGGCGACGGCTCACCGCGCTTTCTCGTGATGGCGCTGAAAGACCCGATCGGCGCAAACCTCGAGCGCGTCCAGATCGTGAAGGGTTGGCGTGAGAGCAATGGCGAGCTGCGGGAAAAGGTCTACGACGTCGCCGTCGCCGCGAAGACGGGCTCGACCGTCGACGCCGAGCACGCGACCTATACGAACACGGTCGGCGCCGCAGAGCTCGCCGACCTCTGGGAGGATCCCGACTTCGACGCCCGCGAGCGCGCTTTCTATTATGCGCGCATCATCGAGATTTCGACGCCGCGCTGGACGACCTACGATGCGGTGCGGCTCACGGCGGACGTCACGCCCGATGCGCCGAAGGCGGTGCAGGACCGGGCCTACACGTCCCCGATCTGGTACACGCCGTGACGCTCTGAAACACGGAGCGGGTCCATCGGTTCGGCATCCTTTCGGATCAATTGGCCCAGTAGACGTACTCGTCGTCGGGCTCGAGCGGCTCCGCAAGCGTATGGTCGATGGCCACCGAGCCCTCGACGAGCGCGGGCCAGATCGGCTCGACCATCTGTTCTTCATGCTGCGCCAGCAATGCTTCGAGCTCGGCCCGCTTGTCGGGTCGCGCCGCCGCGAGGTCGTGCTGCTCGGTCGGATCGCTCGTCAGATCGAAGAGCCAGGTCTTCGCCGGGCGCTCCGAGACCTGGAGCTTCCAATCGTTCGCGAGCAGGGCGCGGTAATGGCCACTTCGCCAGAAGATCGCGTCGTTCGGGCGACCGGGCGCCTCACCGCGCGCTCGCGCCAGGACGTCGACGCCGTCGATCACGCGATCCGACGGCAGGGCGGCACCCGCCGCAGCCGCCGCCGTGGCGAAGAGGTCGACGTGGGCGACCGGCGCCTCGAAGCGACTTCCCGGCTGGATCCGCGCCGGCCATTTCGCGAAGAACGGCGTCCGGATGCCGCCTTCGAAGAACGTCATCTTCCAGCCGCGATAGGGCTTGTTCAGATCCCGCAGTCCCACGTACTCGGCACCACCATTATCGCTCGTGAAGAGAACGAGCGTGTTCTCCTCGAGGCCGTTCGCGCGAAGCGCTTCGAGCACCGTCCCGACACCCCGGTCGAGGGCACGGATCATCGCTGCGTAGGTGCGGAGCCTCGGGTCCCCGATCTGCGAGAGGGCGTCGTAGTCGCTCTTCGTAGCCTGGAGCGGTGTGTGCGGCGCATTGAACGCGAGGTAGAGAAAGAAGGGGCGATTCTTGTTCGCCGTGATCGCGGTCGCCGCCTCGCGGGCGAGATAGTCGGTCATGTAGGCGTCGGGAGCGAAGCGCGGCCCGCCGTCCTTGCTGACGGCAAACGCCAGATTCGCCCAGAGGAAGCGGTCGATCGGATCGAAGTCCTGCTTCGAATTCACGACGTTCGGATCGTCGGTCTCGCGGAAGAGCGAGGCGCCCGTCAGGAACCCGAGATACTCGTCGAAGCCCTGCGCGGTCGGATGGAATCGCTTCGCTTCACCGAGATGCCATTTCCCGAGGCCCAGCGTGTGGTACCCGCGCTCGCGCAGCAGCTCTGCGAGCGTGATCTCGCTCGGGGGGACACCCAGATCCGCGAGCGGCGGGACTTCGTCCTCCCGGTCCGCGAAATAATGGGGCGGCCGCGGATCGTCGCGGCGGATATAGGCGAGCACCCGCGAAAACTCCTTCGGCACCGGCGTGAACTCGAAGCCGTAACGCGTCGGATAGCGGCCGGTCAGGATTGCCGCGCGCGAGGGTGAGCAGGTGGCGTTGCCGGTGTAGCCGCGGGTGAACTGGAGTCCGTCGCGGGCGATCGAATCGATCTCGGGCGTCGGGACGGCACCCCCGGCGACGCCGCCTCCAGCAAAGGTCAGATCGTTGTAGCCGAGGTCGTCGGCCACGATCACGACGATGTTGGGCCTGCCCTCTGCGCGCGGCGAATCCGACGGCGCCTCGTCCCAGACGACCGGCACGTTCTCACCGATCGGATCGACGACGCGGCCGATGATGCCGGGCAGGCGCATCAAAACGAGCTCGCGGCGAGACCATCCGAATGCGGCCAGGACCGCGAGAATCGCGACGCCGACGACGAGCTTTCGCATCTCGATCACCTCTTCTGTGTCATTCTACGCTGCGGCGAAGGAGAACCGCAATGATCGCGCTCTATCCCACCCGATCCCAGATCGAGACCCTGCTCACGAGTCCGGAGACCGGCCCCGTCGTGATGTTGAATCTGCTCCGTTTCAAAGCGCGCGCGACGGATCCGGATTCGGGCGCGACCGGCGCGGAAGCCTATCAACGCTATGCGCAAAAGATGCGAACCATCGTAGAGAGTCGCGGTGGGCGCTTTCTCTGGGTCGGCCGGGTCGACTCCCAGGCCATCGGCGAGGGTGCCGACGGCTTCCAGGTGGCGGCGCTCGTCGAGTACCCGTCGCGCAAAGTGTTCGTCGAGATCGCGACGAGCCAGGATGTCGCCGAGATCGGGGTCCACCGCGCCGCCGGCCTCGAGGGTCAATGGCTCCTCGCCACGACGACCCGGCCCGAGTGAAGGACCCACATGGACTGCGTGCGCACCCCCGACGAGCGGTTCCGAAATCTACCCGATTGGCCCCACGAGCCGCGTTATGTGAGCGTGCCCGACGGCGAGGGCGGATCGCTCCGCATGCATTACATCGACGAGCGACCGCCGGCGGCCGGGTCGCGCGATCCCGAGGTGATCCTCTGCCTGCACGGCCAGCCGACCTGGTCCTATCTCTATCGGAAGATGATCCCGATCTTCGTCGCCGCCGGTCATCGCGTCGTCGCACCGGACCTCGTGGGCTTCGGCCGCTCCGACAAGCCGACCGCGATCAGCGACTACAGCTATGCGCGCCACGTCGCCTGGCTACGCGCCTTCATCGAAGCCCTCGATCTGCGCGAGATCAGCCTCATCTGCCAGGACTGGGGCGGGCTCCTGGGCCTGCGTGTCGTCGCCGAATGTCCCGAGCGTTTCGCGCGCGTTCTCACCTCGAACACGGGGCTGCCGGATGGACGCGGCATTCCGGAGAGTGCTGCGCCGGCGCTGCACGCGCTGTACGAGAAGCTTCCCGTGCCTGAGACGATGGTCGAAGTGGCGCAGGGATTCGCAAAGGCCGGGCAAGGCGGTGCGCCGGCTTTCATGTACTGGCAGAAGCACTGCGCCGACTCGCAGCGCTTCACGCCCGAGGGCGTCATGCGCGCGATGTGTCCGCGACTCAGCGAGGCCGAAGTCGCCGCCTACGCCGCGCCCTTCCCCGACGAGCGCTATCGCGCCGGCGCGCGGCGCTTCCCCACGCTCGTCCCGATCCTGCCCGACGACGTCGCGATCCCCGACAACCGGCGCGCATGGGAAGCCCTCGGTCGCTTCGACAAGCCCTTTCTCACGGCGTTCACCGACAGCGACCCCGTCACCGCGGGCATGCATACCCGTTTCCAGGAAGAGGTCCCGGGCGCCGCAGGCCAGCCGCACACCACAATCCGCGCTGCCGGCCACTTTGTCCAGGAAGACGCGGGCCCGGAGCTCGCGCGCATCGCCCTCGACTTCATGAGGAGATCCCGATGACTTCCCCGCGCCAGAAGAATGAAAAGCGCCGCAGCATGAAATTCCGCGAGACGTCGTCGCCGCCCGCCGCGGACACGGAGGCGAACGTCCGCTGGCTGCGCGATCGCGAGATCATCAAGAATCTCTACCGGCGTTATGCGTACGGGGTCGACTCGATCGACTTCGACCTCGTACGCTCGATCTTCCATCCCGATTGCGTCGTGGAAGGGACGCTCGAAGGCGGTGGCCTCGACGAGTATCTCGAAGGTCTCGAGGATGCGATGGATCAGTGGGATGCGACGATGCATTTCGTCGGGAACCAGTATGTCGAGATCGTCGGCGACCGGGGCTTCGTCGAGTCCTGGGTGATCGGCTACCACATGGAGGCGGCAGACAGTCCAATCGATCATCTCGTGCTGGCGCTCCGCTATCAAGACGAGGTCGTCCGCGTGGGCGACGACTGGAAGGTGATCCACCGCAAGACGTCGAAGCAGTGGCATACGGGACCGTTCCCGCGTCCGACGATCGGCCCGCCGTCCTATCCGAGGCCTGCGCGCGCGAAGAAGTGAGTGCAAGGAGGTGCCATGCAGTCCTCGCTCGACCATGAAGTGGTGATCGACGGATCAGCGGCACTCGCGCAGGCAATCCTCGACATCATCGTGGCACTTCGCCTCACACTCGACGGGGTTGGTATGCGCCCCGCACGCGCGTGAGCACGCCGATTCCTGCGCGTAGCAGGCGCGCTCGCAGTCATTCGAGTCGATGATCTGGGCCGTGCTCGCAGGGGCCCAGCCGCCAAGCACGGCGACGCCGATCAGACCCGCTCCGAATACGCAAGCGGCAACGACGATCGCCGCGAGAATCGTTCTCCTCATTGCATACCCTCCTCTTCAGGGACGCTCGCCCATCCGCGAAGTCTCGTCGAGACTCGAATCCAGCCATCTCTTTGTACCCTGTTGCCAAAACCGACCGAGGGCAGGCAGAATCTACCCATGATCCACTACTCCGATCCGCCTGCCCTCCTCCACGACGTGATCGGCGATCTCGACGCGGTCGTCGGATTGCTGGAGCGCAACGCGCCCTACCGACCGCTCGGCGGATGGTTCCGGCCCGGCAACGAAAACGATGCTCCGACGAATCCCATGTGGTTCCAGAAGGACTGGGTGCACGCGGACCTGGCGGTGGAGGGCTCGGATCTCTTCTTATGGCACGAGCGGGTAATCGAAGCCGCGCGGAAATTCTACGACGCGGAGGTAATCCTTCCGCACACTCTCTATGTCAACTTGATGGCCGCCATCGAGAAGAGCGGCCCCGCTCACACCGACAATCCCAAATTTCGCGGTCGCGACCGGACCAACACACCGATGTTTCTACTGCGCGCGATGCTGTGGTCGGGTCTCTTCGACCGCTGGTCGATCGTGCAGGCGACATCGATCTGGTGGATGAACGACTCGGACGGCGGGGGACTCTTGTATTGGCCGGACGGGCCGGACAAGCCGCCCCACCAGCACGCGGGCGCCATGGCGAACACCGCGCTCGTCGGCGACAACCACGGCATGTTCCACCAGGTCGAGCCGGTCGGGCCTTTCGGAGGGGAACCCCAGCTCGTCAGCCCCCGCGCGGAGCTCGCACCTGCCGGCGACGG
>JANNQH010000424.1:0-1750 GCA_031400655.1 Deltaproteobacteria bacterium
GGCGGTCTCGCAGGCCCGACAGCCGAGGCAGAGAAACGCCTCCTCGGCGAGCAGCGCCGGATCCGAGAGCCTTCCCTCGGCGTGCCCGCGCATGAGGTAGATGCGCCCGCGCGGCGACGAGGTCTCGCGGCCGGTGACGCGATAGGTGGGGCAGCTTTGCAGACAGAGCCCGCAGTGGACGCAGTCGAGGGTCGCGGCGTGGATGCCCTCGCGGAGCTGGTTCACGAGCGGTGTGCACGGCAGATCGGTCTGTTCGTCGGCCTGCTCGTCTGCCCTCTCGTCTGAATGGCGCATCCCGTCAGGTCCCCATCACGAAGCGACCCGGATTGAGAATCTGGCGCGGATCGAAGCGCTGCTTCAGCGCCGCGGCGAGGCCTCGCGTCCCGGGCTGCTCGCCAAACACGTCGAGGCTCTCGTGCCAGCCGGCCGGCAGCCATTCGAAGCTCGCATGACCGCCGCAGGACTCGGCCTTGTTCCTCAGCCGCACGAGATCCTGCGGCTCGACGAGCGCGCCGCGGGCCGAAACGACGCCGAGCCCGAGATCGATCGAAACGGAGAGTCCCGCCCCGAGCACCGCCTGGCGCATCTCCTCGAGCCGCGTCGCGAGCACCCGTGCTCGCAGCGCGAGCGGCGCCCGGCTCTCGGCCCGACTGCGCCCGTCCCTTAGCCGGTCGATCGCGTCCTGCTCGCCCGCCCGAAGGCCTAACGCCTCCTCGAGCACCGCCCGATCGTGAGCAACTCCCGCCTCGCTCGCCCCGAGCTCGACCGCGATCTTCGCATCGACCTCAGCGGGCGCCTCGCTCCACACGAAGGCCCGCACGCTGACCGCCCGCGAAAGCGCCCGCGCCCGCTCGAACGCCTCCCGATCCCGCGCCACGCGACCCGCGAGCACGACGCGACGAGCCGGCTGCGGCCGCAGCCGAAGCCACGCCCCCGTCACGACCGCGAGCGAACCGAACGATCCGGTGTAGAGCTTGGCCAGGTCGTAGCCCGTCACGTTCTTGACGACGCGGCCGCCACATTTCGAGACGCTGCCGTCCGCCCCGACCAGCTCGAGCCCGAGCACAGCATCCGCCACGCGGCCGAAGGCATGCGAGCGGGGCCCCATCGAAGCGCTCGCGATCGCGCCGCCCACCGTCGTCGCCCTGCCCGGCGGATCGATCGGCAGCTCCCAGCCCTCCGCCGCCACGGCGGCCTGCAGCGCGCGGATCGGCGTACCCGACAGGGCATGGACGACGCCTTCATCGGGCTCGAAGACGTCGATTGCCGAGAGCGCGTCTAGGCACACGGCCGCCGCGAGCGGGCGCGCCCGATTGGCCTGCTCGAGCCGCGTGCGACCGCCGCAGACGAGCACACCCTCCGCCCTCGCATGACGTTCCGCGAGGAGCTCCGAAAGCTCCGCGATGCGAGCCGGCCGTTCGACCAGCTCGACGAATGCCCCCGGCACCTCGATCCGCTCACGCGACCGCAGCGACGGCTCGCGCGTCTCGCTCGCTTCCTGGTCCGTGCCCTGACTCATGCGAGCGGCACCGCGTCGTAGCCACGGGCCCTCGGATTCGCCTCGACACAAAATCGCGTCGTCGGGATGATCTTGCCGGGATTGCAGACCCCGTCGGGATTGAAGCTGTCCCGCAGGCGCATCATCGCCTCGAGATCTCTTTCGTTGAAGACGAGGTACATATAATCGCGCTTTTCGACGCCGACACCGTGCTCGCCCGTGATGACGCCGCCGACCGCGACGCAGGCCTCG
>JANNQH010000425.1:0-1549 GCA_031400655.1 Deltaproteobacteria bacterium
CCGATCCAGGATCGGACGGATGACGAGATGCGGGCCATTGCGGATCGGGCGGTCGAGGCGGTCGTGAAGGCATTGGTGGCGCCGGCGAGGGATGAAGGGTCGACGGGGGGCTGACGGACGCTTTGAGTCTCTACGCGTCGCCGATGCTGGCATGCTGGTTCCAAGAAGTGGCTGCGGTTCCAGACGGGTACAGCGAGTTCGAGCAGCAGGAAAAAGAAAAGCCGCGCCGTCTCCAGCGCATGACGTGTTAAGCAGTAACGAGATTCACGTCGCGGGCACGGCACGACGCGGCCAGCTCACGCAGCCTCGACGCTCCCACATCACCCGATCGGGTGGCGGAGCCAGTCGGCAGTGATCAGCAGCCGGCTCAGAAGAATGGCGCGTGTGGGACCCGAACGGCGGCTACGGCTTCACCGCGCTACAGGTGGTGAGCTCCACCGGACCCGCCGCGGTGTGATCCATCAACATCTCGCTCAGCGTGGCGTGATCGCCCTTCGTCCACCACTGCAGGCCGTGATTGGGCCGAAGACCGCTCTCGGTGCCGTAGCGGGCACCTGAGCCGGAGACCACGTGATACAGCTCGAAGCTGCGGCCGTCGATCACCAGACGCGCCGTCGGCTTCTCGTGATCGCGGTTGTCGTAGTGCGCCTCGATCCTGCGTCCGTCGGCGCAGATGTAGCTGACGTGCAGCGGGGCTCCCGCCGAGTCGACTACCCGCGTCTCGACCACGAGATCGAGGACGTAGTGCGCGGCCGTTTCGCCGCTTGTGCCGGCTACCGGTCCGAAGCGCTGGACGCGCAGCACCGACTGCTCGCCGGCGGTCGGCGTGAAGCCCTCGATCTCCTGCGCGAGCGGCCGAAACTCGCCCGGCGTGCCGGTGGCGATGCCGTGCTCGTCGAAGTGGCGCGCGCGCACCATCAGGCAGCGGCGCTCGGACGCGGGCGGCTCTCCGCAGGGCCCGCGCTCCGGCAACACTTCGAGAAACTCGAGCGTGCCGGGGCCACCGAAGCGCGTCTCGGGGGTGGGCGCTCCCGAAAGCTGCAAGACGCTGCCATCCGCGGCCGAGAGCCGCAGCCTCGGCGCATCCGGCGCATCCGGCGCGCCAACGACGGACGCGCGCAGCGTGCCGGTCAGGAACCCGGCGATCGCGGCATCGACCGCGTCGAGCGGCGGCGGGCAGGCCATCTGCGTGCTGATGCCCGTCTCGAGCTTCAGCTGTTCGGCGTCGAGCCAGGTGTAGGCGAACGACTGGCGATTACAGCCGCCCTCGACGCCGACGCGGCCTTCGCGGAACGCGAGTCCCAGCCGGTGGTCGGGCGCCGGGAACAGCGCAGCGATCGAGCGACCCTGCGGATCGGTGGCGGATTCGAGCTGCCATGCATGAGCGACCAGACGCGCGTCTGTGTCGGAGGGAGCTGGCGCAGCGGCTGGGCTCGCCGGCGCCGCAGTCGCGTTCGTCGATTCGGGTGTCGGCGCCGTGGCGCCCGTTTCGCTGCCCGGGCTGCAAGCTGCTGCGGTCAGTGCAGCAGCGACGAGTGCAAGAATAAGC
>JANNQH010000426.1:0-31958 GCA_031400655.1 Deltaproteobacteria bacterium
AACAAGTGGACCGTGTTGCGCGGTCCGCACATCGACAAGAAGTCGCGCGAGCAGTTCGAGCTACGCACGCACAAGCGCCTGATCGACATCCTGGACCCGACGCCGCAGACGGTGGACGCGCTGATGAAGCTCGAGCTCGCCGCGGGCGTCGACGTGGAGATCAAACTGTAATCATGGCCACGCTCGACGTCGTCGCTATTCAGGTCGGGAAGCAGAACAAGAAGGCCGGGTCCGTCGACCTCGCCCCCGCGGTGTTCGAGACGGCCATCCGGCCGCATCTCTACCACGCCGAGGTGCGCCGACAGCTCTCCGCCCGCCGCGCGGGCACGCACAGCACGAAGAATCGAGCCGGCGTGTCGGGCGGCGGAATCAAGCCCTACAAGCAGAAGGGCACGGGACGCGCGCGCCAGGGCACGATCCGTGCGCCGCAGTATGCCGGCGGCGGTGTCGTCTTCGGTCCGGTTCCGCGCAGCTACGACCACAAGCTTCCCAAGAAGGTCCGCCGCGCTGCGCTGTCCTCGGCACTCACCCAGCGTGTCCAGGAATCCGCGGTCACCGTCGTCGACCAGCTTGCGATGGACGTCTACAGCACGAAGCGCATGCGCGAGATCCTGAAGTCGCTCGGTCTCGAGGGGCGCTCGACGCTCGTTGTGATCGAGCAGCCGAATCCGACCGTCGAGGCTTCGGCCCGCAACCTGCCGGACGTCACGGTGATTCGCGCCGAAGGTCTCAACGTCTACGACGTGCTGCGTCACCAGAGTATGTTGATTACGCGGCCGGCCATTGACGCGCTGCAGATCCGACTCGCTGGCAAGGCGTCCACTGCCCTTGGCGGCACGGAAGAGGGTGCCCAATCATGAAGTTGAGTCTCCATCATGTGATCGATCGGCCGGTCGTGACCGAGAAGAGTGCGATCGCCCGCGAGGCCTCGAACGTCGCGACCTTCCGGGTCGATCCGCGGGCCACCAAGCACGATATCCGCCGCGCGGTCGAGCAGCTCTTCTCCGTCAAGGTCGAGCGTGTTCGCACCATGCAGCAGCAAGGCAAGAAGAAGCGGGTCGGGAAGTTCATCGGCCGACGGCCGGCATGGAAGAAGGCGATCGTGGAGCTGGCCGAAGGTCAGACGATCGAATTCTTCGAAGGAGTTTGAGCAATGCCCGTCAAGAAATACAGACCGACTTCGGCAGGCCGCCGCAACATGAGCGTTTCGGATTTTGCCGAGCTGACGCGAGGCGGATCCGAGCGGTCGCTGACGAAGGGGCTCGTCAACAAGTCGGGCGGCCGCAACGTCAATGGTCGTATCACGACCTACCACCGGGGCGGCGGCCACAAGCGGCTCTTCCGCCAGATTGATTTTCGGCGCAACAAGGTGGACGTGCCGGCTCGCGTCGCGGAGATCGACTACGACCCGAATCGTTCGGCCAACCTCGCGCTGCTCCATTACGTGGACGGCGAGAAGCGCTACATCCTCGCGCCGATGGGCCTCAAGGTCGGCGATCAGGTGATGTCGTCGATCAATGCGGAGATCCAGCCCGGCAACGCGCTGCCGCTCGGCAAGATTCCCCTTGGTACGCAAGTCCACGCGATCGAGCTCAAGCCCGGCAAGGGAGCCCAGATGGTCCGTTCTGCCGGAACCAGCGCCCAGCTGATGGCCCGTGAGGGATCGCTCGCGACGCTGCGGCTTCCCTCCGGCGAGATGCGCATGGTCCACGTCGACTGTCTCGCGACGGTCGGTGAGGTGGGCAATTCCGAGCACGAGAACCGTCGCATCGGCAAGGCTGGACGCTCGCGTTGGCTCGGGTTCCGATCGGTCGTGCGCGGTGTGGCGATGAATCCGGTCGACCACCCGATGGGCGGTGGCGAGGGACGTTCGTCGGGCGGCCGACATCCGTGCACGCCCTGGGGCAAGGTGACGAAGGGTCCGAAGACCCGGAACAACAAGCGGACGGATCAATACATCGTCAAGCGACGCGGCAAGAAGTAAGGAAGATCCATGGCACGTTCCCTCAAGAAGGGTCCCTTCGTGGATCCGAGTCTTCAAAAGAAGGTCGACAAAATCACGGTGGGCGGTCCCAAGTCCGTGATCAAGACCTGGTCGCGGCGCTCGATGATCACGCCCGATTTCGTAGGCGTCACTTTTCATGTCCATAATGGGAAGCTCTTCATGCCCGTCTTCGTGACGGAGAACATGGTCGGCCATCGCCTGGGTGAGTTTGCGCCGACGCGCAAGTTCACGGGCCATGCTGGTGACAAGAGGATCAAGAAGTGATGGAAGTCAAGGCAGCGCTGAACGGCTATCGCGTCAGCCCGCGCAAGGCACGACTCGTCGTGGACCAGATCCGCGGCAAGGGTGTCGAGGCCGCGCTGAACCTGCTCGATCTCTCGCCCAAGCGCGTGGGAGTCCCGATCGCTCAGCTGCTGCGCTCGGCTGTGGCGAATGCGGAGCAGAAGAACGACAAGCAGCGCGCGGGGATCGAGATCGACAACCTGGTCGTCGCGAAGATCTACGTCGACGAAGGGCCTTCGATGTGGCGCATCCGTCCGCGGGCCCAGGGCCGCGCAACCTGGATCCAAAAGCGCAGCAGCAACATCAACGTGGTTCTCTCGGAACGATAAGGACGAATCAATGGGTCAAAAAGTTCATCCCTACGGCTTCCGAGTGGGCACGCTCTACGGCTGGCAATCCAACTGGTTCGCCGGCAAGCATTATGCGGAGCAGCTCCACGAAGACGTGAAGATCCGCGCCTTCATCAAGAAGAAGCTCTATCACGCCGGTATTTCGAAGGTCGTGATCGAGCGGACGGGCGACAAGGTCGTGATCAACATCCACACCGCTCGCCCGGGCATCCTGATCGGCAAGCGCGGGGCGGAAGTCGACGTACTGCGAAAGGATCTCAAGGCGTTCACGACGCGTGAGGTCTTCATCAACATCAAGGAGATCCGTAAGGCGGAGCTCGACGCCCAGCTCGTCGCCGAGAACATCGCGACCCAGCTCGAGCGCCGTGTGGCGTTCCGGCGCGCCATGAAGAAGGCGATGATCTCGACCATGAAGTTCGGTGCCGAGGGCATCCGTATCCAGTGTTCGGGGCGCCTCGGTGGCGCCGAGATGGGGCGTCGAGAGTGGTACCGCGATGGCCGCGTTCCGCTCCATACGTTGCGGGCCGAGATCGAGTACGGCTTTGCCGAAGCGCACACGACCTACGGTGTGATCGGCGTCAAATGCTGGATCTTCAAGGGCGAAGTCGGTGACCGCGTGTTGAAGCGCGGCACGCTTTCCCCTGACCACCGGTCGGAGATCCCGAGGTAGTAAATGCTGCAACCCAAGAGAGTCAAGCATCGCAAGATGTTCAAGGGCCGATTGCGGGGAGCCGCGCTGCGCGGCAACACGCTCGCATTCGGCACGTACGGCCTGCAGGCCCTGTCGTCGGGCTATGTCTCCGCGCGCCAGATCGAGGCCGCCCGTGTCGCGATGACGCGTCACGTGAAACGCGGTGGCAAGGTGTGGATCCGGATCTTCCCCGACAAGCCGATCACGAAGAAGCCCGCCGAAACCCGCATGGGCAAAGGCAAGGGAAATCCGGAGGGTTGGGTGGCGCCGATCAAGCGCGGCCGGGTGCTCTACGAGATGGAAGGCGTCGACATCACGACGGCGAAAGAGGCGCTGCGGCTCGCTGCGCACAAATTGCCGATCCAGACGCGCTTCGTGCAGCGGGAGGAGTAGCCATGAAGGCTTCCGAATTGACGTCTCTTTCCGAGAGTGAGCTCGAGCGAAAGGGTTCAGAGCTCCGCGACCAGCTCTTCAACGCGCGCATCCGACGCGCGACCGAGCAGCTCGAGGACACGGCATCGCTGCGGCGGGTGCGGCGGGACATCGCCCGGGTGGAAACTGTATTGAGCCAGAAGCGCGAGGCGGGCAAGTGAGCGAACGGGGTAATCGACGAACACTGGTTGGGACCGTGGTCAGCAACAAGATGGACAAGACGGTCGTCGTCCGCGTGGAGCGGCTCGTCCAGGACCAGCGGTACAAGAAGTATGTGAGGCACTACTCGCGCTTCATGGCGCACGACGAGACCAACGCGTGCACCGAGGGCGATCAGGTGCGCATCATCGAACACCGACCGCTTTCCAAGCGAAAGCGCTGGAAGGTGGAAGAGACGATCGTGAAGGCGACTCTTGCCTAGCTGAGGGCTCTTGTTCGGCTGAAGGCTCTTGCATAGCGGACGGATCCGGCACTGACCGGGGGATAGAGAGACATGATCCAGGCAGAATCGACGTTGCAGGTGGCGGACAACTCGGGTGCGCGCAAGGTGAAGTGCATCCGTGTGCTCGGCGGATCTCGGAGGCGCTTCGCGACGGTGGGCGATGTGATCATCGTCGCCGTGAAGGAAGCGATCCCGAACGCCCGAGTGAAGAAGGGCGAGGTCCGGCGAGCCGTGATCGTGCGGACCAAGAAGGGTATCTCGCGTGCCGACGGCACCCACATCCAGTTCGACGAGAATGCGGCAGTCCTGATCGCCAAGGACAACGAAATCGTGGGCACGCGCATCTTCGGGCCCGTCGCCCGCGAGCTGCGGGGAGCGGGCTTCATGCGGGTGATCTCGCTGGCCCCGGAGGTTCTCTGAAGATGGCCGGTGATGCGAACGCGGAGCCGCGGCTGCGCAAGCGCTACGACGACGAGATCGTCCCCAAGCTCCAGACGGAGTTCGGGTACAAGAACGTCAATCAGATCCCGAAGATCGAGAAGATCGTCATCAATATCGGCCTCGGCGAGGCGACGACCAATCCCAAGCTGGTAGAGCGGGCCGTCGACGAGCTGGCGCGGATCTCGGGCCAGAAGCCGGTCGTGCGAAAGTCGAAGAAGAGCATCGCGAACTTCAAGCTGCGCGAGGATCAGGCGATCGGCGTCTCCGTGACGCTGCGCGGCAACCGCAAGTGGGAGTTCCTCGACCGGCTGCTGAACGTGGCGTTACCGCGGGTGCGCGACTTCTCCGGAGTTTCACCCAAGGCGTTCGACGGGCGCGGGAACTACACGCTCGGCATCCGCGAGCAGACGATCTTCCAAGAAATCGACTACGACGCCATCGAGAAGGTGAAGGGCATGAACGTCACGCTGGTGACGACGGCCAAGACGGACGCCGAAGCGAAATCGCTTCTCTTGCATCTCGGAGTTCCGTTCCGCGAGTAGACACGAATCCGGTCGGCGGGCGGACGGCTCTGGTCGCCGCCTCGAATGGACCACTGGGGCTATGGAGTAGGTAGAGCGTATGATGACCGACCCTTTGGGTGACATGTTGGCGAGGATCCGGAACGCGGGGGGTGCGCGCCATGCGCAGATGCGCTGCCCGTCGTCGAAGCTGAAGATTGCCGTAGCTCGCGTTCTCGCGGCCGAGGGCTTCGTCGGCGAGGTACGGATGGAAGGCAACGAGAAGCGGCCGACGTTGGCGGTCGATCTGCGGTATCAGGACGACGGCAGCCTGATGATCGAGGGGATGCGGCGGGTTTCGAAGCCCGGTCGGCGCATCTACCGGGCGGCAGACGAGTTGAAGCGTGTGCGTGCCGGTCTCGGCATGTCGATCCTGTCGACTTCGAAGGGCGTGATGTGCGATCGGGATGCACGCGCCGCGAACGTCGGCGGCGAAGTGATCTGCGAGGTCTGGTAGGCGATGAGTCGAATCGGAAATCGAGCGATCGTGATTCCCTCCGGCGTGACGATCGACGTCATCGACGGAGAGATCCAGGTGAAGGGTCCGAAGGCGACGATTCGTGGCCGCGTGCCCGAGGGTATCGCGGCGAAGGTCGAGAACGGGATGCTCAGCTTCGTCCGAAGTGCGGAAAGCAAAGATGCGCGAAGCCGGCATGGACTCGCGCGGGCTCTCGCGAACAACATGGTGATCGGAGCGACGACCGGGTTCACGCGGCGCCTCGAGATCGAGGGCGTCGGCTACAGGGCCGACGTGCGTGGGAAGGAGCTCCATCTCCTGCTCGGCTACTCGCACCCGATCGTGGTCCCGATTCCGGAAGGCGTCACGGTCACGGCGGACGGAAATACGAAGCTCTCGATCACGGGCGCGGACAAGCAATCGGTGGGTCAGTTCGCCGCCAATGTGCGCTCGCTGCGCGCTCCCGAGCCGTACAAGGGCAAGGGCGTCAAGTACGCCGAAGAGCGGATTCGTCGCAAAGTGGGCAAGGCCGGATCCTGATCTCCGGTCGACAAGTCGAGCGCGGTCGAATGCCGACATGGCGTGCGCACGCGAGAGAGAGAAAGAGCACGAGGAAGAGATGAAGAAGAAGATTCCGAACGCAAAGCGCAGGATGTGGCTCGCGCGGAAAGCGCGGACCCGGACGGCGCTAGACCGGAGCGAACGTGTGCTGCTCACGGTCTTCCGGAGCGCGAAGCACACCTACGCCCAGCTCGTCGACCGTGCCTCGGGCCACACGCTCGCGACGGCGTCGACCCTCGACCCCGCAATCGCGGGCGAAGGATCGACGGGCAACGTCGAGGCCGCCAAGAAGGTGGGCGAGGCGATCGCGCGCATCGCTCGGGAAAAGCAGATCGAAGAAGTGGTCTTCAATCGAAACGGGTTCCTCTACCACGGGCGCGTAAAGGCCGTGGCAGAAGGCGCTCGCGCGGCGGGGCTTCAGTTCTGATATGGCAAATGTGATTCAATCCTCGAGCTTGAACCCGAACGACTACGAGCTGAACGATCGGGTGATCCACATCAACCGCGTTTCGAAGGTCGTGAAGGGCGGTCGCCGCTTCAACTTCTCGGCTCTTGTTGTCGTCGGAGACGGGCAGGGTGTCGTTGGCGTTGGTCTCGGTAAAGCGGGCGAGGTGCCCGAGGCGATCCGCAAGGGCGTCGAGAAGGCGCGCAAATCGCTGATCAAGATTCCGCTCCTCGAGGGCCGGACGCTGCCGCACGACGTGGTGGGCGTCGCCGGCGCAGGCCGCGTGCTGATGCAGCCGGCCTCGGCGGGGACGGGCGTGATCGCGGGTGGTCCGGTGCGCGCCGTGGTGGAGTCGGCGGGCATCAGTGACGTGTTGACGAAGACTCTCGGCACGCGAACCCCGCGCAACGTGGTCAACGCCGTGATGGCGGGCCTCAAGATGCTGCGCGATCCCGAAGAGCGGCTCGCACAGCTCGGTCGGAGTCGCTGATGGCGGGCAAGAAGATGTTGAAGGTGAAGCAGGTGCGGAGCGTGATCGGCTATGACCAGCGCCAGCGCGCGACCGTGCGCGGTCTCGGGCTTCGCCGGATCCGCCACATCGTCGAAGTCGAGGACACGCCGGCCGTGCGCGGCATGATCTTCCGAGTACGCCACATCGTCGTGGTGTTGGAGAACGAGTGAGATGTTGAACCAACTCGCGCCGCGCCCCGGCGCGCGCCATCGCCGCAAACGGGTCGGCCGCGGTCCGGGCTCGGGCAAGGGCAAGACCTGCGGCACCGGCGTCAAGGGCCAGGGCACGCGCAGCGGACACAAGATCAAGCCCTGGTTCGAGGGCGGTCAGATGCCGCTCTTCCAGCGCATTCCCAAGAAGGGCTTCCACAATCAGTTCCGCACCGACAACGAGATCGTGAACGTCGGTGATCTCGCCGTCTTCGGCGAGAACGCTCGGGTCGATGCGGCGGCTCTCGTCGCGCGCGGTCTCATCCGCGGCACCGGCAAGCCGGTCAAGGTCCTGGCCGACGGCGATGCGCCGAAGGGGCTCAAGCTCGCGGTGCATAAAGTGAGCGGTGCGGCCCGCGCCAAGATCGAAGCAAAGGGCGGTAGCGTGGAGACGGTCGAGTGATCACGGCTCTTCAGAACGTCTTCCGGATCGAAGAGCTGCGGACACGGATCCTCTTCACGGCGGCCATGCTCGCGGTATACCGCGTGGGATGCATCGTCGTAACGCCGGGGATCAACGGCGACGTGATCCGCGATTTCTTCGAGTCGATGTCCGGAACGATGTTCGGATTGCTGAACGTATTCTCGGGTGGAGCGATGGAGTCGCTCTCGATCTTCGCGCTGGGCATCATGCCCTACATCAGCGCCTCGATCATCTTCCAGCTGCTCACGATCGTGATCCCCGCTCTCGAGAAGCTGAAGAAGGAGGGCAGCGAGGGCCAGAAGCGCATCACGCAATGGACGCGTTATGCGACGATCGGGCTCGCGTTGTTCCAGAGCTTCCTGATGGCGATGGCCCTCGAGAATGGTCAGTTCGGCCAGGGGGCGGTCCTCGAGCCCGGCTGGGGCTTCCGGATCACGACCATGATCACGCTGACGTCGGGCACGGCTTTCATCATGTGGCTGGGCGAGCAGGTGACCGAGCGCGGCATCGGCAACGGCATCTCGCTCATCATCTTCTCGGGCATCGTGGTCGGGCTTCCGTCGGGTCTGTCGAGGGTCCTCGACCTCGTGCGCAACGACCAGTTCAGCATTCTCCAGGTCCTCCTGCTCGGAGCCATCGTTGTCGCCGCAATCGCCTTCGTGGTCTACGTCGAGCGCGGCCAGCGGCGGATTCCGATCCAACATGCGCGGCGCGGCGGCGGAACCGCTGCGGCTGCGGCGATGAGCTACTTCCCGCTGCGGGTGAACAGCGCGGGCGTAATCCCTCCGATCTTCGCCTCGTCGCTCCTCATGTTTCCGCTCACGATCCGCCAGTACACCGAGAACACGACCGTCCAGCGCTTCATCGACGAATGGATGAATCCCGGCGATTTCGCCTACAACGCGATCTACGTGGCGCTCATCGTCTTCTTCTGTTTTTTCTACACCGCGATCGTGATCAACCCCGACGACGTGTCGGAGAACATCAAGCGCTCCGGGGGCTATATCCCGGGCATCCGCCCCGGCAAGAAGACCGCCGAGTACATCGACGGCGTCCTCTCGAGACTGACCGTGGTCGGTGCCATCTACATCGCGGGGATCTGTGTGCTGCCCGTCATCCTGTCGCAACAGATGGGAGTCCCGTTCTACTTCGGCGGGACGGCGCTCTTGATCGTGGTCTCCGTCGCCCTCGACACGATGGGTCAGATCGAGGCCCATCTGGTGTCGCGGCGATATGAGGGCTTTGGCGTCGGCGGGGGCCGCGTGCGCGGGAGACTCGGCCGATGAGTGCCTCTTTCGGTAAGGAGTTCGGTAAGGAGTTCGGTAAGGAATTCGGCAAGAAGGCCGCTAAGATGCGGATCGTATTGCTAGGCCCTCCTGGCGCCGGCAAGGGCACGCAGGCTTCGGCGATCGTCGAGACCCAGGGGGTCCCGCACGTCTCGACCGGCGACATGCTCCGCGCTGCGGTCAAGGCGGCCACGCCGATCGGCAAGCAGGCCAAGGCCATCATGGATGCAGGCGAGCTCGTCTCCGACGAGGTCGTGATCGGAATCGCGGAGGAACGCCTCGGTCAACCGGATGCGAAGAAGGGATTCCTGCTCGACGGTTTTCCGCGCACACTCGCGCAGGCAGAGGCACTCGAGCGTTTGCTTTCGAAGCTCGGTACCCCACTCGATTGCTGCCTCGCGCTGACGGTCGACAACGAAGCGGTCGTGCAGCGGCTGCTGAAGCGCGCCCAGATCGAGGGCCGCGCAGACGACAACGAAGCGACCATTCGCGAACGGATGAGGGTCTATGACGAACAGACCGCGCCGCTACTGGGCTTCTATCGCAGCCGGGGAAGTCTGGTCGAGGTCTCGGGCATGGGAACAGTCGAAGCGGTAGGCAAGAGGATTCGGGAGGCGTTGAGTTAGCCGAGCAGGCGACGCGGATACGAGGATGACGACGTGAGCTTCGGCGAGCGGATCGCGATCAAGAGCCGACGAGAGATCGAGCGGATGCGGGAGGTCGGACGGTCCACGGCCGAGATCCTGCTCGAGCTTCGGGAGCGGGCCCGTCCGGGGGTCACGACCGGGCAGCTCGATGAGATTGCGAGGAAAGCGTTGGAAAAGAGGGGGTTGAATTCGCCATTCCTGGGCTATGGTCCCGGGGGGGTAAAACCCTATCCAGGAGTTCTGTGCACCTCGATCAACGAGGTAATCGTGCACGGGATTCCCGGTCCACGCGAGCTCCGAGAGGGCGACATCATCAGTCTCGACTTCGGTGTCGAGTCCGGCGGTTGGCACGGCGACAGCGCGGTGACGATCGCAGTCGGCGAGGTCGATTCCGAAGCGAGGCGATTGATCGGTACGACGCAGGCAGCTCTCGATCTTGGCATCGCGCAGATGGTTCCCGGCAATCGACTGTCGGACATTGGTTATGCGGTGCAGACACGCGCGGAGAGTGAGGGATACGGAGTCGTTCGCCAGTTCGTGGGACACGGCATCGGACGGCAGATGCATGAAGCGCCGCAGGTGCCGAATTACGGACGGCCGGGGCGCGGACCGCGGCTGAAGGCTGGGATGGTATTTGCCATCGAGCCGATGGTGAATGTGGGGAGCGAGAGAGCGAAGGTGCTCGAGGACGAATGGACGGCGGTGACGGTGGACGGATCGCTGTCGGCCCATTTTGAGCACACGGTTCTGATCACCGACGATGGACCCGAGGTGCTGACCCGGGTCCCGGGCTCGCACTGACGAGCTCGGTCGTTAGTCGGTCATCGGTGGCTGGTACAGAAAAGAAGAGAAGAAAAGAGAAAGAAGAGAGAGATGAAGGTTCGAGCTTCGGTGCGGAAGATGTGTGAGAAGTGTCGGGTCATTCGCCGCAAGCGGGTCGTTCGGATCATCTGCGAGAACCCCAAGCACAAGCAGCGGCAGGGTTAGTCCGCGATCTAGCGCGGAATGAAAGTCAAGCCGAGCGGGTAACCGCTCGGAGGGCAGCCCAGGGCTCGCCCAAACTCTCTTCCAAAAGGAGGAACATCCATGGCTCGTATTGCCGGCGTCGATCTCCCGCGCAACAAGCGGATCGAGATTTCGCTGACCTACATCTTCGGCATCGGCCGGGTCCGGGCGCTCGAGATCTGCTCGAAGGCCAATCTCGATCCGGGCTCCCGGACCGAGCATCTTTCGGAGTCCGAGCTGATCAAGCTGCGCGAGATCATCGAGCGGGACTACAAGGTCGAGGGCGACCTCCGCCGCGAAGTGAACCAGAACATCAAGATGCTGATGGATATCGGCTGCTACCGGGGGCTGCGACATCGCCGCGGACTCCCGGTTCGTGGACAGCGGACCCACACCAACGCGCGCACGCGCAAGGGTCCCGCCAAGACGATCGCCGGCAAGAAGCTCGCCACCAAGAAATAAGGGTCACGAAGAATGGTTGCCAAGAAGACGAAGAAGAAGGTCAAGAAGAACATCCAGTCGGGCATCGCCCACATTCAGTCGACCTTCAACAACACGGTCATCACGATCACGGACGTCGGCGGCAACGCCGTCGCCTGGTCGAGCTGTGGTACGCAGGGCTTCAAGGGCTCGAAGAAGTCGACGCCTTTCGCCGCGCAGGTCGCTGCCGAGGACTGCGCCCGCAAGGCCCAGGAACACGGCGTCCGTTCGCTCGGCGTCTACGTCAAGGGTCCGGGCGGTGGCCGTGAGTCGGCGCTGCGCGCGCTCCAGGCTGCGGGCATGAAGATCACGATGATCCGCGACGTCACGCCGATTCCCCATAATGGTTGCCGCCCGCCCAAGCGGCGCCGCGTCTGATTCGAAGAGCAGGAAGAACCAATGGCACGATATACAGGTCCCGTTTGTCGCCTCTGTCGCCGCGAAGGCACGAAGCTCTTCTTGAAGGGCGATCGCTGCTTCACTGAGAAGTGCGCGATCGAGCGCCGCGCGTATCCCCCGGGCCAGCACGGTCAGGGCCGCGCGCGCTTCTCGGATTACGGCGTCCAGTTGCGCGAGAAGCAGAAGGTCAAGCGGATGTACGGGCTGCTCGAGAAGCAGCTGCGCCGGACCTTCGAAGCAGCTTCGCGCATGAAGGGCCGCACGGGCGAAAATCTCCTGATGCTGCTCGAGCGGCGGCTCGACAACGTCATCTACCGCCTCGGCTACACGACCTCTCGCGCCGAGGCGCGCCAGCTCGTCAAGCACGGTCATTTTTCGGTCAACGGGAAGAAGGCGCAGACGCCGTCGATCCTCGTCAAGCCCGGCTTCACGATCGAGGTGCGCGACCGCTCGAAGGAGGTTACCCGGATCGCCGGGGCGCTCGAGACGGCCGAGGGCCGTGCGGTGCCCCAGTGGCTCGAGGTCGAGAAGGAAGCGATGAAGGGCACGGTCAAGGCGATGCCGCAGCGCGAGGACATCACGCTGCCGATCGACGAGCAGCTGATCGTCGAGCTCTATTCGCGTTAGCCAGAGGCGCGTTAGTCCGAGGCACGCTAGTCAGATTGAAGGTAGGCAAGGGAGATCCGATGCAGAGTGATGTGATTGCGCGAAATTGGCGAGAGCTGATCCGGCCGCGACGACTCGAGGTGGAAGGGGACACCCTGACCTCGACCTACGGCCGCTTCTACTGCGAGCCGCTCGAACGCGGCTTCGGGACGACGCTCGGCAATGCGCTCCGGCGTGTGCTGCTGTCGTCGCTCCAGGGCGCGGCGATCACGAACATCAAGGTGAGCGGCGTGCTCCACGAGTTTTCGACCATCCCGGGCGTGATGGAAGACGTGGCGACGATCATCCTGGCGCTGAAGGACGTCCGCGTTCGCATGAACACGGAGGGCCCGAAGACGATCCGGATCCGGAAGACGGGCGAGGGCACCGTCAGCGCGGGCGACTTCCAGTCGAGCGATCAGACGGTCGAGATCATGAACCCCGGCCACAAGGTCTGCACGCTGGGCCCGGACTCGACCTTCGATCTCGAGGCGACCGTCAACCTCGGCAAGGGCTATGTCCTCGCGGACAAGAACAAGACCGAGGATATGTCCATCGGGACGATCCCGATCGACTCCGTGTTCTCGCCCATTCGACGAGTGAACTACACGGTCACTCCCGCCCGCGTCGGGCGCGAGACGGACTTCGACCGCCTGAACCTCGAGCTCTGGACCGACGGGGCGATCGAGCCGGCGGACGCTGTCGCCTTCGCCGCGAAGATCCTGAAAGAACAGCTCACGATCTTCATCAACTTCGAAGAGCAGACCGAGTCGCATGCGCTGCATCTCGACGAGCCCGAGCCGCTCAACGCGAACCTCTTCAAGTCGGTCGATGAGCTCGAGCTGTCTGTTCGGTCCGCGAACTGTCTGCAGAACGCGAACATCCGGTTCATCGGTGAGCTGGTCCAGAAGACCGAGGCCGAGATGCTCAAGACCAAGAATTTTGGTCGCAAGTCGCTGAACGAGATCAAGGAGACGCTCGCGTCTCTGGGTCTCTCCCTCGGCATGACGATCGACAACCTGCCGCCCCGGAAGGATCTGGAGCGGATGCGGGAGCAGCGCGAGGCCTGAGATGAATCACCGAAAAAATCAACGCAAGCTCTCGCGGACGGGCTCCCATCGTAAAGCCCTGCTCCGCAACATGGTGACCTCGCTGCTCGAGCACGAGGCGATTCGCACGACCGACGCCAAGGCGAAGGAGCTGCGCGGGGTTGCCGAGAAGATGATCACGCTCGGCAAGCGGGGCACGCTCCACGCCCGCCGCCAGGCGCTCGAGACGATCCGTTCGAAGGTAGTCACGGCGAAGCTGTTCGACGAGCTGGCGGGTCGATATCGACAGCGCGCTGGCGGCTATACGCGGATCCTGAAGCTCGGTCCGCGCCCCGGCGACGCAGCGCCGATGGCGATCATCGAGCTCGTCGATCGTGCGGACGTGGGCTCCCAGAAGGAATCCGCCTGAGCGGCCCGAGCGGCCCGACAGAGACGTCCCCGCCGCTGCCTGCGCCCGAACGGTCGTGGGGGGCACTCCTGCTTCTGGTGGCCCTCTTCGCAGCGGGCCTCTGGTTCGTCGTAGGCAGCGATGAATCGGCTTCGCCCGTTGTGCGCGGGGCGATAGCTCCGGCCTTCTCGTTGCCTCGCCTGGCCGTCGCGGCCGATCCGCCCCGGGTGGCGGTCGACTCGACCGATTCCTTCGAACTCGCGGCTCTCTCTGGTCGGGTCGTGCTCGTCAATTTCTGGGCGACCTGGTGTGAGCCGTGCGAGCAGGAATTGCCCGCGATGGAGCGGCTCTACCAGCGCCTTCCCCGAGACAGGTTTGAGCTGGTCGCCGTGTCGATCGACGACGAGGACGCCAAGGTCGCGGAGTTCGTGAAGCGTTATTCGCTCACGTTTCCGATCGTGATGGACCGCGACAAGAAAGTGTCGGAGGCCTACCAGACGATGGGGGTCCCGGAGTCGCTGCTGCTCGATCGGAGCGGGCACGTCGTCGAACGCTACGTCGGGCCGCGCGAGTGGGATGCGCCGGAATACGTCGAGCGAATCGAGGCGCTCTTCGAGTCTGTGCCCGGCGCCGGCACCCGCCCGCCCGGTGAGCCCGACGCGAAGGCCGATCCCGGCGGATCATGAAGCTCGAAGTCCGCGCCCGGGGCAGCCGCGGCGGGACGAGTTCGTTACCCTGCGCCACGACCATGGCAGTCCGCCCACGGAGGCGGACGGGTCGATCCGGAGGATCCGGTGGGGGAGGGGTAACCCGGGTGAAAGCGCTCTCGCTGGGTACATTCGTGATCGCGGCGATCGCCGTCTCGGCGATGCTGGATCAGGACACCGGGCTCGAGATCTGGCTCGAGCTGCGGCGGGACCTCGCCGTGTCGAACGCCCGGGTCGAGCAGCTGGTGCGCGAGAACGAGGCACTGCGCGGTGAAATCGTGACCCTCGAGAGCGAGCCGGCGGCGATCGATCGCGCGATTCGCGAGGAGCTCGACCTCGTCCTGCCCGGCGAGGTGGTGGTGCGCTTCGAGCCCGCGGCGACCACGCTCCGTCACGACGCGGGGCCGGATGGCGGGACCGCCGCTGCGTCGGTCGAGGCGACTCTTTTCGTACAGGACGGCGAGGATTCGCCGTGAAGGAAGCCTTGCGGGCGAAGGTCGAAGAGGCGCTGCGGGCGCTTCTCGCTGCGGCCGGTGATGTCGATCCGCTGCCCGATTTCGCGATCGAGGTCCCGCGCCAGAAGGAGCACGGCGACTTCTCCTGCAACGCCGCCATGCTGCTGGCCAAGCGCCTCGGTCGCAAGCCGCGCGAGCTCGCCGTCGAGCTACAAGAGCGCCTCGGCGATGCAGGCGGACTGATCGTGCGAGCCGAAGTGGCGGGGCCGGGATTCCTCAACGTCGTGCTCGCGAGCGCGGGCTGGCAGGACCGGATCCATGAGATCCTGAGTGCAGGCGCTTGCTTCGGTCGGTCCGAGAGCGCCCGGCCGGGGCAGCGCAAGCTTCGGATCCAGGTCGAGTTCGTCTCCGCGAACCCCACCGGTCCCCTATCGACGGGCCACGGCCGCCAGGCGGTGCTCGGCGACTGCATCGCGCGGCTCTTGCAGGCGACGGGCTGTGAAGTCACCCGCGAATACTATTTCAACGACGGCGGACGCCAGATGCGGGTGCTCGGCGAGTCCGTGAAGGCCCGCTACCTCGAGCAGCTCGGACGCGCCGCGGCGCCGACCGCGGCGGCGTTGGCCGACCCCGAGCACGCCTGGCAGGACGCGATCGAGGGACTTCCTGTCGTCTTTCCCAAAGATGGCTACCAGGGCGACTACATCGTCGACATCGCGGTCGGCCTCATCGAAAAGCAGGGCGCGGCCCTCGTCGACGAGCCCGGCGACGGCCGTTTCCGCGAGGTCGCCCAGGCGACCATCTTCGAGAACATCCAGGCGACACTGACCCGGATCGGGATCGTGTTCGACGTCTACTTCAACGAGCGAAGCCTGTACACCGACGGAAAGCTCGAGCAGGCGCTCGCCGATCTGCGGGCGGCCGGTCTCGTGTACGACGCGGATGGCGCCGTCTGGTTCAAGGCGACGGCCTGCGGCCTCGATCGCGATCGGGTCGTCATCAAGTCGAGTGGCGAGCCGACCTATCTGATGCCGGATATTGCCTATCACCGCGATAAATTCCGCCGCGGCTTCGACCACGTGATCGACATCCAGGGCGCGGATCATATCGAGCAGTTCCCGTTCGTGCGCGAGGCGACTGCTCGGCTCGGGGCCGATCGCGACCGGATGGAGCTCGTGATGCACCAGTTCGTGACGATCACGAGCGGGGGCGAGCGGGTGAAGCAGTCGACCCGCAAGGCGACCTTCGTGACCGTCGACGAGCTCGTCGACGACGTCGGTGCCGACGTCTTCCGCTTCTTCATGATCGAGCGCAAGCGCGACGGCCACCTCGACTTCGACCTCGACCTCGCGAAAGACAAGAACTGGAAGAAGAACCCCGCCTACTACGTCCAGTACGCCCACGCCCGCACCCACGGCATCGAGCGCAAGGCGGTCGAAGCGGGCGTCGCGATGCCCGAGGCCCACGGCTTCGATGCCTGCCGCCTGGTGCTCCCGGAAGAGATCGAGCTCGTGAAGAAGCTGGTCGAGTTTCCGGAGGTCGTGGGCCGCGCCGCGGAGAGCCGCGAGCCCCATCACATCGCCTACTACCTGCGCGAGGTCGCAGGCCTCTGGAATCCGTATCTGCAGGACGGCGATCGCCACCGCGTGCTCTCCGAGGATCCGGCACTCTCCGCCGCGCGCCTGGGCCTGGCCCTCGCCGTCCGCCACGTCCTGACGAGCGGGCTTGGTTTGTTGGGCGTCAGTGCCCCGGTGCGAATGTGATGGTCGAGTCGCGCATCAAGAACGCCTTCTCCCGGAGCACGATCCTCACCGTTGGCCGCCTGCTCGCCTTCATCGCGGTGGGCTTCGCGATCGGCCTCGCGATCGGTGTCGTGACGGAAGAGCCCGAGCTCCTGGCCGGTCATCTGCGCGGCGACAGCGAGACGGTCGAGCTCGACGCGGCGCTGGCCGCGAACGTCGACGCACAGGCGAACGGGGATGTCGCGGGCGCCGGCGAGGTCGGCGACGACGCAGGCGGTCACTTTGCGGCCTCGGCGGACACCGATGAGGTCGAAGCGCCCTCGGAAGACGGGTCGACGACCGGACTTCCGCCGGTCGGGGCGCGTCCGGAGAGTTTCTCGAGGGAGGACTCGCATTCAGACACCTGGGTCGGTGAGGCGGCGAAGCCCGGGACGGCGGTTGCGGTGCCGGTAGGGGCTGGTGGCTGGGCGATCCAGGTCGGTGCATTCGGCGACGAGCCTTCGGCGGAGAAGCTGGCGGATCGGCTCGAGGGCAAGGGCTATCCGATCGAGGTGCTCCCGGCCGGAGTCGAATCGAATCGCTGGCGAGTGCGTGTGCAGCCAATCGCCGAGGAGAAGGCGGCGCGCGCAACCGCGGAGCGGATCGAGCGCGAGGAACGTCTGCCGACCTGGGTGATCCGGCTCGAGGGGCAGAATCGCTCATGAGTCTCGACGGACCGCGTCGCGCGGCCGGCGATCGCCTTCGGATCGGAGTCCTGGGCGCGGCCGGTCAGATCGGACGCTGTCTCGTGCGCGAGGTCGAGGCGGTCCCGGATCTCGAGCTCGCCTTTGGCGTGACGCGCGCTGAGTTCGATCTCGTCGATACAGATGCGATCGAGCCGTGGCTCGCGCGCAAAGGGGCCGTCCGGCCGGATGTCGTGGTCAACGCTGCAGGATTCACGAAGGTGGACGCCTGTGAATCGCAGCCCTCGCTCGCAAATCAGCTGAACGCGCGGGTCCCGGGTGAATGGGCACGCTTGCTGCGACGGCGCGGAATCCGCTTCGTTCATCTCTCGACGGACCACGTGTTCCCCGGCGACGGGACGCGACCCTATCGCGAAGACGATGAGACGGGTCCGTGCTCCGTCTATGGAGCGAGCAAGCTGGAAGGCGAGCGACTCGTGCTCGGGCACGATCCGTCGGCGCTCGTGGTTCGGACGGCCTGGGTCTTCGGCCCCGGCCGAAACTTCGTGCTCGCGATCCTCGAGCAGGCGGCCGTCCGGCGTGCACAGGTCAATGCCTCGCCGCTCCAGGTCGTGGATGATCAGTGGGGCTCGCCGACGTCCGCGGCCGACCTTGCGCAGGCGCTCGTCGCCCTGTGTCGAATGGTCGCCGACGAGCGGCCCGACGTCCGCGGCTTCCTGCACCTCTGCAATGCGGGCGTGACGAGCCGGTGGGAGTTCGCCCGCGCGATTCTCGACCAGGCGGGCTACGCGGACGTTGCAATCGATCCGGTGGCGACCGGTGTCTTCGAGGCCGCCGCCCCCCGGCCGACCTATTCGGTTCTCGACTGCAGCCGGGCGCTTTCGCTGGGCGTCGGGCTGCGTCCCTGGACGGAGGCGCTGGCGGGCTATCTTGCGGGCCCCGATCGGCCGACACACCTGCTGGCCGCCTCTCCCGCAATCGGGGCATCCGGGCGAGAGCCCGCCACAGCCGACTCTCCATCCCAAGAGTCATCCGACTCTTCACACGAAGAGTCAATCCACTCTTCATCCGATCCTGTCCGACGGAAGGTCTCTCATTGAGCGTCGACCCCTCGCGCATTCGTAATTTCTGCATCATCGCCCACATCGACCACGGCAAGAGCACGCTTGCCGATCGACTGCTGGAAGCGACTCATGCGCTCTCCGACCGCGAGCGGAAGGATCAGTTCCTCGACAACATGGATCTCGAGCGCGAGCGCGGGATCACGATCAAGGCCCAGACCGCCCGCATGAATTTCCGGGCCGCCGACGGCCACGACTACATCCTGAACCTGATCGACACCCCCGGTCACGTCGACTTCTCCTATGAGGTCTCCCGGGCGCTCGCTGCCTGCGAAGGAGCGCTCTTGATCGTCGATGCAGCCCAGGGCATCGAGGCCCAGACGCTGGCGAACGCCTATCTCGCGATCGACGCGAGCCTCGAGCTGATCCCGATCGTGAACAAGATCGATCTGCCTTCGGCCGATCCCATCCGCGTCGCGCAGGAGATCGAGGACGTCGTCGGTCTCGACGCGGCCGATGTGCTGATGGTGTCGGCCAAGACGGGGCAGGGGGTCGAGGAGGTGCTCCAGGCGATCGTCGACCGGGTGCCGCCGCCCCGCGGCGATGCGAGCAAGCCGACCCAGGCGCTGATCTTCGACGCCTGGTTCGATTCCTACGTAGGCGCCGTGATGCTCGTTCGCGTGATGAACGGAACGCTCTCCAGGCGCGAGCGGATCCGCTTCATGATCGGCGGCCACGAGCACGAGATCACCCGCCTCGACGTGATCGACCCGAAGCCGCGCAGCGTCGAGATGCTCTCGGCGGGTGAAGTCGGGCTCGTCATCGCCGGGGTGAAGACGCTCTCCGACGTCCAGATCGGCGACACGATCACGACGGCGTCCGGGGGTGCGACAGTTCCCCTCGAAGGCTTCCAGGAAGTGAAGCCGATGGTCTTCTCGGGCCTCTATCCGGTCGACGCCGAGGCCTACGAGGATCTGAAGGACGCGCTCTCGAAGCTCGAGCTCAACGATTCGTCGTTCACATACGAGCCCGAGACGAGCGCCGCCCTCGGCTTCGGCTTCCGCTGCGGATTCCTGGGCTTCCTGCACGCCGAGATCGTGCAGGAGCGTCTCGAGCGCGAGTACAACCTGAATCTCATCACGACGGCCCCGACCGTGCGCTATCGCGTCGTCCCCTACAGCGGCGATTCCTTCGAGATCGAGAGCCCGGCGGCCCTGCCGGATTCGACGGAGATCAAGGAGATCCAGGAACCGGTCGTGATGGCGACGATCCACGTCCCGACGGAATATCTCGGAGCCGTGCTAGGGCTCTGCCAGGACCGGCGTGGAAGCCAGAAGGACATGGGCGTTCACGGCGCCCGCGTCCAGGTCCGCTACGAGCTGCCGCTCAACGAGATCGTCACCGATTTCCATGATCGGCTGAAGAGCGCGACCCGGGGCTACGGATCCTTCGACTACGAGCTGATCGGCTTCAAGCCCGCCGATCTCGTGAAGCTCGACGTGCTTGTGAACGGGGATGCCGTCGACGCGCTCTCCCTGATCGTCCACCGCGACAAGGCCTACCACCGCGGCGCCGAGCTCGCCGACAAGCTGAAGGAGTTCATCCCGCGCCAGCAGTTCCCGATCGCGATCCAGGCGGCGATCGGGAGCCGGGTGATTGCGCGGACGACGGTGAAGGCGGTGCGGAAGAACGTGCTCGCCAAATGTTATGGGGGCGACATCACGCGCAAACGGAAGCTCCTCGAAAAGCAGAAGGCGGGCAAGAAGCGCATGAAGATGGTGGGCTCTGTCGAGATTCCGCAGGAGGCGTTCCTCGCGGCCCTGCGATTGGGAGACGATTAGGCGTGGCCCGGCGAAGCGAGCAAGTGCCTGGGAATGGGAGCGGCGCACAGGACGACGCGGGGCCGGAGGCCACGTCGGTCGCGGGGATCGTCGATCAGGTCGTGACGCTCGTGATTGCCGTGGCGATCGCGCTCGCGATCCGGCAGTTCGTCGTGGAGCCGTTCCGGATCCCCTCCGGCTCGATGTTTCCGACACTCCTGATCGGGGATCACCTCTTCGTCAACAAGCTCGCCTATGGGCCGAGGATCCCGTTCACGGACATCCGCTTGCCGGGGCTCTCCGAGCCGACGCGCGGGGACGTCGTGGTGTTCGAGGTCGGGCGACCCGGCCCCCGCATCATGCCGGTCGATCTCGCGCCCGAGGGCGTCCCGAGCGAGGATTTCGTCAAGCGCCTGGTCGGCCTTCCCGGCGACCGGATCGATTGGCGGGAGGGGCAGCTCTTCCTGAACGGCGAGCTGCTGAAGGTCGACGTCACGCCGGAATTCTTCGTCGACGACGCCGGCCACCGCTTCGGGGTGCGCCGCGAGAATCTCGGCGAGTGCAGCCACGCCATTCTCGACGACCCCGGCAGCGTCGACCCGCGCCTCGACCATGGCACCTGGGTGGTCGAGCCCGGGCGCTATTTCTTGATGGGCGACAATCGCGACAACTCCCGCGACAGCCGTGAATGGGGCACCGTCCGGCTCGAGGAGCTGAAGGGGCCGGCGGTGATCCTCTACTGGTCCTGGAACGTGAACGGCAACATGCTGGCCTTCTTCAATCCCGTGAACTGGTTCACGGCCGAGAAGCGCTGGGATCGGATGTTCCAGCGGGTGAGTTGCGACTCGGTTGCCCCTGCGACTGCCGAGGCCGCGACCGCGGGACGGATGCCTGCGGCCGGCTGAGCGGTCGGGCGATTGCCGAAGCGCATTCGCGCGGTAATCTCCCGCCCGACCCAACCACCCTTTAAGCCCGACCCGTGAGTCGGAGAAGGGTAGAGGCAGACCGTGTCGCAGCTCGACCCACGCACGCAGGCGGCCCAGGCCGATCCGACTCTTGATGCGGCCCCCGATGCGACCCCGTCTACTGCTACCGAACGGACCGTTCTCGACGACGCGGCGATTCGTCGCGCCCTGCTGCGCATCGCCCACGAGATCGTGGAGCGCACCGAACGGATGGATCGCCTCTATCTCGTCGCCATTCCGAACGGCGGGGTCCCCCTCGGCCGCATCATGGTCGAGCATCTCGCAACCCTGACCGGCCAGACTGTGCCCCTGGGCATCCTCGATACGACGCTCTATCGCGACGACCTCTCAAGTCGCAGTGCGCGGCCGCGGCTGCGCAAGACCGAGATGCCGTCCTCGGTCGACGACCGCGCCGTCGTGATCGTCGAGGACGTCGTCAGCACCGGTCGCACGATCCGTGCCGGCATGGACGCCCTGATGGATTTCGGGCGTCCCCGCAACGTCCGCGTGATGGCGCTCGTCGACCGGGGCCACCGCGAGCTCCCCATCAAGATCGATTTCGTCGGGAAGAACATTCCCACACAGCCCGAAGACAATGTGATCTTCCGCAATGAGGAAGAGTCGGGCGGCCGGGGGCTCCAGATCGTGGTCCGGGAAGGGGGGCAACATGATCGGACGTGACATCCTCGGCATCGAGGACCTCACGCGGGCCGAGATCGAGTTGATTCTCGAGACGGCCGAGCGGATGCAGGAGATCGGGACGCGCGAGGTGAAGAAGGTACCGACGCTGCGCGGTCGGACCCTCATCAATCTCTTCTTCGAGCCCTCGACGCGGACCCAGACCTCCTTCGAGATCGCGGGCAAGCGGCTCGCCGCCGACGTGGTGAATTTTTCGGTCGGAAGCTCGAGCGTGACCAAGCGCGAGACACTCCTCGACACGGCGAAGACCCTCGACGCGATGGATCCGGATTGCGTGATCGTGCGCCACAAGGTGGCGGGCGTGCCGCATCGGCTCGCCGCAGTGCTCGGCGCGCCGGTGATCAATGCCGGGGACGGGGCCCACGAGCATCCGTCGCAGGCGCTGCTCGACATGCTGACGGTGATGGAACAGAAGGGGCGGATCGAGGGCCTCACGGTCGCGATCATCGGCGACATCGCCCACAGCCGCGTCGCCCGCTCGAATATTTATGGTTTTACCAAACTGGGTGCCGAGGTTCGGGTCGCCGGGCCGCCTACGATGTTGCCGGCCGAGATCGAGACGCTCGGGGTCAAGAGCTACACGAATCTGCGCGAGGCGATCGAGGGCGCCGACGTCGTGATGGCGCTCCGGATCCAGATGGAGCGGCTCGAGGGCGCCTGCTTCCCCAGCGTGCGGGAGTATGCGGCGACCTTCGGCCTCGACCGCGCGAAGCTTCGCTATGCGAAGGAAGACGCGATCGTGATGCATCCGGGCCCCGTGAACCGCGGCGTCGAGCTCTCTCACGAGCTCGCCGATCACCGGCCGAGCGTGATCCTCGACCAGGTCCGCAATGGCGTCGCGCTGCGCATGGCGCTGCTCTACCTCGTCGCGGGCCGGCGGCGCAAATCCGGTGTCGAGGAAATTCGCGACACGGGCGCGACGGGAGGGGCGTGACGTCATGACGCGACTCTCGACTGTGGACGGAGCGCTCTCCAACGCCGGTAGAAGACTGCTGATTCGCGGCGGCAGGCTGCTCGATCCGAGCCAGGACCGGGACGGATCCTTCGATTGCCTGATCGAGAACGGCCGCATCGCCGCCGTGGGGGCCGGGCTTTCGGCGGAAGGGGCCGACGTGCTCGAGGCCGGCGGGGCCTGGGTGGTCCCCGGGCTGATCGATCTCCACGCTCATCTGCGCGCGCCGGGCCAGGAGTACAAAGAAGATCTCTCGAGCGGTGGCGCGGCCGCGGTCGCCGGCGGCTTCACGCAGGTCGCCTGCATGGCCAACACCGATCCGGTGAACGACGACCCGTCGGTCACGAAGTACATCCTCGATCGGGCCGAGAAGGAGTCGCCGGCCCGGATCCTCCCGATTGCGGCGGCGACGCGGGGGCTCAAGGGCCAGGTCATGACGGAGATGATCATTCTCCGGGGCGCGGGGGCCGTCGCCTTCAGCGACGACGGAGCGACGATCATGGATACGGGGGTGATGCGGCGGGTGCTCGAGTACTCGACCCTCGTCGATGTCCCGGTCATCGTGCACGCCGAGGACTGTCATCTGCGGGGCCATGGTGTCGTCCATGAAGGCGCGGTCGCGACGCGAATCGGCCTTCCGGGCAACCCCGCGATGGCCGAGGAGATCATGGTCGCGCGCGACGTCCGGCTGGCGCAGTGGACGGGCGCCCATCTCCACATTGCCCACGTTTCGACCGCGGGCGCCGTCGAGACGATCCGACGCGCTCGCGAAGCCGGCGTGCGGGTCACCGCCGAAGTCACACCGCACCACCTGACGCTGACAGACGCCGCGACGATGGGCTTCGACACGAGCACGCGAGTCGCGCCGCCGCTGCGAAGCCAGATGCACGTCGATGCCCTGCGCCGTGGCCTTGCCGAGGGTGTCATCGACGCCATCGCGACGGACCACGCCCCCCACGCGACCTACGAAAAGGAAGTCGAGTTCAGCGAGGCACCGCCCGGCATGATCGGCCTCGAGACCGCCGTCGCCGTATGCCTGCAGCTCGTCCGCGAAGGCATCCTGTCCCCGCTCGAGCTGGTCCGGCGACTCTCCACCAACCCGGCGCGAGTTCTCGCTCTCGAGGCGGGGAGCCTCGCGGTCGGCTCGGCCGCGGACGTCACCCTGATCGATCCCGATCGGGTCTGGACCTACGATCCCGGCCGCGGCTACTCGAAGAGTCGCAACACGCCCTGGGCCGACCACGAATTCACGGGCCGCGTGCTCGCCACCCTGGTCGCGGGTCGGCTCGTGTACCACCTCGAACGCGGAGTGATCCATCGATGAGCGCGGCCAAGGCCTCGAAATCCAGCGTCGTCCCGCACTCGTCGCCTCCGACACCTCCGACCCCGGATGCGCTCTTCGGGAAGTCGGTGCGGCCCGCAGCGCTCGCCCTCGCGGACGGAACCGTTTATCGCGGCCGCGCCTTTGGCGCGACCGCTGTGGGTGCGGGTGAGGTGGTCTTCAATACCAGCATCATGGGCTACCAGGAGATCGCGACCGATCCCTCCTACGCGGGCCAGATCGTCGCGATGACTTACACCCAGATCGGCAACGTCGGGGTCAACGCGGCCGATGACGAGTCGCGACGGCCGTTCCTGTCGGGCTTCATCGTGAAGGAGCTCTTCGATGCGCCTTCCAACTACCGTGCCGAGGGGACCTTCGAGGCGAAGCTCGTGGCGGCGGGTGTGCCCGGGCTCGCGGGCATCGACACGCGGTCGCTGGTCCGGCGGCTGCGGGATTTCGGGGCGCAGGTCGGCGTGCTCTCGACGGATCCGGCAGTGCAGGACCGGGATGAGCTCGTCTCGCGGGCGCTCAGTGCGCCGAATCTCGATGGCGTCGATTGGGTCGCCCGGGTGACCTGCGACAAGCCGTATCGCTTCACGGAAGGTGGCTGGCCGGGGGTGGAGGGTCAGCTGCCGCGTCCGGCACGGCCGAAACAGAAGCGCCACATCGTGGCCTATGACTTCGGCATCAAGAAGAACATCCTGCGATTGCTCGTCGAGCAGGGCTTCGATGTGACCGTCGTTCCCGCCACGACGACGGCGTCGGACGCGCTGGCGCTCGCGCCCGACGGCATCTTTCTTTCGAATGGCCCCGGCGACCCGGCGGCGGTCAGCGGTGTCCAGCCGATCGTCCGCGAGCTCGTCCAGCAAAAGCCCGTCTTCGGCATCTGTCTTGGCCATCAGATCCTGGGTCTCGCCCTGGGTGGCGCCACGACGAAGCTCAAGTTCGGTCATCACGGTGGGAACCAGCCGGGCAAGGACCTCGCGACCGGGCGCGTGGCGATCTGCGCCGAGAACCATGGTTATGCGGTAGTCGCCGAGAGCCTCCGCGCCGCCGGCGAGCCCGTCGAGATCACCCACATCAATCTCAACGACCAGACGGTCGAAGGCCTGGCTCACGTCACGCGACCGCTCTTCTCGGTCCAGTACCACCCCGAGGCCTCACCCGGTCCGCACGATGCCAGCTACTTCTTCGCGCGCTTTCGCGAAATGGTCGACCGCTCGGTCGCCGGTGAGAAGATCACTGGAGCGGTCATCTGTGGCTTCGGCCCGAAATCCACCCCCAACTCCACCCCAGACCCCACCGGCAAGCGCGCCGTTTCGGAGTAGCCCGTGCCGAGAAGAGACGACATCCACACGATTCTCGTGATCGGCTCCGGCCCGATCGTGATCGGTCAGGCCTGCGAGTTTGATTACTCGGGGACCCAGGCCTGCAAAGCGCTCCGCGAAGAGGGCTACCGCGTCGTGCTCGTCAACTCGAATCCGGCCACCATCATGACCGATCCCGAGATGGCGGACCGGACCTACATCGAGCCCATGACCGTCGCTTCGGTGGAGCAGATCATCGCGGCGGAGAGGCCCGACGCGCTGCTGCCCACGATCGGGGGCCAGACCGCGCTGAACCTCGCGATCGCACTGGCCGGGGCGGGTGTGCTCGAGAAATACGGCGTCCAGCTGATCGGCGCGAATCTCGAGGCGATCAACAAAGCCGAGGATCGCCAACTCTTCCGCGCCGCGATGGAGCGCATCGGGCTCGAGATGCCCGCATCGGGCATCGCGACGAGCGTCGCCGAGGCGCGCGAGATCGTCCTGCGCACGAAGCTTCCGGCGATCATCCGTCCGAGCTTCACGATGGGAGGCTCGGGCGGCGGCATTTGCGAGCGAGACGAAGATTTCGATCGCATGGTGCAGTGGGCCCTCGACCAATCGCCCACGACCCAGATCCTGGTCGAGCAGAGTTGCGTCGGCTGGAAGGAATACGAGCTCGAGGTGATGCGCGACCGGGCCGACAACGTCGTGATCATCTGCTCGATCGAAAACTTCGATCCGATGGGTGTCCACACAGGCGACTCGATCACCGTCGCCCCCGCCCAGACGCTGACCGACCGCGAATACCAGGAGATGCGCGACGCGTCCGTCGCCATCATGCGCGAAATCGGAGTCGATACCGGCGGCTCGAACGTCCAGTTCGGGGTCAATCCCGAGACGGGCGCGCTGATCGTGATCGAGATGAATCCGCGCGTATCGCGGTCCTCGGCCCTGGCGTCGAAGGCGACGGGCTTCCCGATCGCAAAGATCGCGGCCAAGCTCGCCGTCGGTTATTCGCTTGACGAGATCAAGAACGACATCACGCGTGTGACGCCCGCCTCCTTCGAACCGTCGATCGACTACGTCGTGACGAAGATCCCGCGCTTCACCTTCGAAAAATTCCCCGATACCGATTCCGAGCTGACGACCCAGATGAAATCTGTTGGCGAGGTGATGGCGATCGGGCGCACCTTCAAGGAATCCTTCCAGAAGGCGATCCGCTCCCTCGAGATCGGCCACGCGGGCTTCGAGCCGCCGGAGCTGCCCGAGGACAAGGTGGCCGCCGAAGCGGCGCTCTCGGACCTGATCGACCGGCCGCGGGCGGAAAGGCCCTGGGCGATCGTCGAGGCCATGCGCCGCGGCGCGAGTGTCGAGGAGCTCTACCGGCGCACGAAGATCGATCGCTGGTTCTTGCGCAATCTCGAGGAGATCGTCGCGGCCGAGAAGACGCTCGGCGCGCTCGCGAAGCACGAGCGGGTCCAGTGGCTGCGGCCGGCGAAGCAGCTCGGCTTCTCCGACCGGCGGATCGGGGCCTTATGGGGCGAGTCCGAGGCGATGGTCCGGAAGCTCCGCCACGAGCACGGCATCCGCCCGGTCTACAAGCGCGTCGACACCTGCGCAGCCGAGTTCGTGGCGAACACGCCCTACCTCTACTCGACCTACGAGGAGGAATGCGAGGCTGAGCCGACGAACCGCAAGAAGATCATGATCCTCGGCGGCGGGCCCAATCGGATCGGGCAGGGAATCGAGTTCGACTACTGTTGTGTCCACGCGGTCTTTGCGCTCCGCGACGCGGGCTTCGAGACGATCATGGTCAACTGCAATCCCGAGACCGTGTCGACGGACTACGACACGAGCGATCGGCTCTACTTCGAGCCGCTGACCCTCGAGGACGTGCTCGAAATCGTCGAGAAGGAAAAGCCCTTCGGCGTCGTGGTGCAGTTCGGCGGGCAGACGCCGCTGAAGCTCGCGGTCGCCCTCGAGCAGGCGGGCGTGCCCATCATCGGAACGCCGCCCGATGCGATCGACATGGCCGAGGACCGCGAGCGTTTTGAGGCGCTGCTCGAGCGCCTGGGGCTCGAACGGCCGGCGGGTGACGTGGCGCGGAGCGCCGAGCAGGCGGAGCGGATCGCGGCGCGGATCGGCTACCCGGTGTTGGTCCGGCCGTCCTACGTGCTCGGCGGTCGCGCCATGCAGATCGTCCAGGACGTCGAGGGCCTGCGCCACTACATGCGTTTCGCGGTGCGCGCGTCGGAGGAGCATCCGGTGCTCGTCGACCGCTTCCTGGCCGATGCGATCGAGGTCGACGTCGACGCGATCTGTGACGGCGAGCGGGTTGTCGTCGGCGGCATCATGGAGCACATCGAGGAAGCGGGGATCCACTCGGGCGACAGCGCCTGCTCGCTCCCGCCATATTCGCTGTCCCAGGCGCGCATCGACGACATCATGGTGGCGACGCGCAAGCTCGCCCTCGCGATCGGCGTGCGGGGACTCATGAACGTCCAGTTCGCGGTCAAGGACGGCCGCGTCTTCGTCATCGAGGTGAATCCACGGGCGTCGCGAACGGTGCCCTTCGTTTCGAAGGCGATCGGCGTGCCGCTCGCCAAGCTCGCGGCGCTCGTGATGGCGGGTCGGTCGCTCGCGGAGCTCGGCTTCACGAAGGAGATCGTGCCGCGGCATTTCTCGGTGAAGGAGGCCGTCTTCCCGTTCGTCAAATTCCCGGGCGTCGACGTGCTGCTCGGGCCCGAGATGAAGAGCACCGGCGAGGTCATGGGCATCGACTCGGTCTTCGGCCGGGCGTTCGCGAAGGCCCAGATCCAGGCGGGCAATAGCCTTCCGACGGAGGGGGCAGTGCTCGTATCGGTCCGTGAAGAAGAGCGGGGGCGTCTGCGCGAGCCGATCGAGAAGCTCGTCGCCGCGGGCTTCCGGGTCGTGGCGACGCGCGGGACGGCGCAGGCGCTGCAATCGATGGGGATCACCGCCGAGATCGTCAACAAGGTTCACGAGGGCTCACCGCACACCGCCGACAAGATCGCGGCCGGTGAGATTGCGCTCGTGATCAACACCGTCGGTCCCGACCCGCGCGCGGTCGAAGACTCGAAGTCGCTGCGGCGCGCCGCCTTGCTTCGGCGCGTGCCCTACTGCACGACGCTGGCGGCGGCGCGCGCTTCGGCCGACGCGATCGTGGCCCTGTGCGCCGAACGGATCGGCGTGCGTTCGCTGCAGCAGATCCATGAGCTCGACGCCCGCGCGGCCGGTCGGGCGGTGTGGTCGATGCCCGGGGCCGCTACCCAGGGACCCTGAAGGCCTGTCGAGGAGGTCGCGCCTACCATGCCGCCGACCATGCCGCCGACCATGCCTCCGACCTTGCGCGAGACGCTGCACGCGGAGGTTGCGACGCTCCACCGCTGCGTGTCCGCCCTGTCGCAGGGCAGTGCGGACCCGGCGGGCGCCGAGGCCGAGCTCCACGCGTGTCTCGCGCGCGTCGCTGACCGCGAGCTCCCGCTCGAGCTGCGAAGCCGGCTCGAGAAGATTCGCAAGCGTCTCGCCGAGTTCGCGGTGCGCGGGCGCAATCGCGAGGGGCTGCGCGAGCTGCAACAGCTCGTCGATCCATTCGGTCACCCGGGCTTTGCCGACGAGCTCCTCGCCCGCTCCCTCGCAGCCCTTCCCGGCATCGGACCCAAGCGGGCCGAGGCCTTCGCCCGGCGCGGCCTCGAGCGCATCTCGGATCTGCTCTTCTGGCTGCCTGCGTCCTACGAGGATCGCCGTCAGGTCAGCCACGTTTCAGACCTCGTCGTGGGCCGTCGGGCGACCTTCGTGGCCGAGGTCAAGGTCGTCGATTGGGTGAGTCTGCGCCGCGGCGGCCGCTTCAGCCGGATCCTGCAGGCCGTCGTTGGCGACGATCACGCGATCGTGACGCTCAAATGGTTTCGCGGCGGTGAGCAGATCGCCGGCCGGCTCGTGAAGGGGCGCCGCCTGCTCGTCAGCGGGGAGGTCAGTCGCTACCGCTTCGCGAAGGAGCTGATCCATCCCGAGGTGGAGTTCCTCGCGGGAGGTCGAAGCGATTCGGATGCCGGTGCAGCCGATCGCGACGACACTGCGGAGCGGGAGCTCGGGCGGGTGGTGCCGGTCTACTCCGCACCGGAGGGCATGAATCCCCGCACGCTCCGCCGGCTGATCGGAGCCGCCGTCGATTCTCACGCGGATCTCGTCGAGGGCCATCTGCCGGCTGAGCTCGTCGCGGAGCGCTGCCTCCCCGACGTAGCCACGGCGCTGCGCGCCCTCCACCGACCGGACGCCGACGTCGATGTCGAACGTTATGCCGCCTTCGCGTCACCGGCCCACGAGCGGCTCGTGCTCGAGGAGCTCTACCTGCTCGAGCTGGGCCTCGCCATGCGTCGCGCGAAAGTCGCCCGCCAGCCGGGCGTGCCGATCGATGCCGGTCTACCCCAGTCCCGGGACGCCGCGAAGGCGCTGCCCTATCGACTCACCGGGGCACAGCGCCGCGTCATGCGCGAGATCCTCGACGATCTGGCGAAGCCACACCCGATGAATCGCCTGCTCCAGGGCGACGTCGGAAGCGGCAAGACCGTCGTGGCCCTGTTGGCAGCGGTCGCGGTCGCGGCCTGCGGCGGACAGACGGCACTGATGGCCCCGACCGAGCTGCTGGCGGAGCAACATTTTCGAACCCTCTCGAAGCTCGTCGCCAGCCTCGCGCCGAAGCTGAAGCTGCGCATCGGGCTCCTCACGTCTTCGCTGCCGCGGGCCGAGATCCGCGCCGTGCGCGGGCTGCTCGCGCTGGGGGAGCTCGATCTCGTCGTCGGGACCCACGCGCTCGTCCAGGGCGACATCCAGTTCCGTGAGCTCGTCCTCTCGATCGTCGACGAGCAGCACCGCTTCGGCGTGCTCCAGCGCGCCGCGCTCGCCGCGGTGCGCGGCGACGGCCGCTTTCCGCATCGCCTCGTCATGACGGCGACGCCGATTCCGCGCAGTCTCGCGCTCTCGCTCTACGGGGAGCTCGACGTGTCACTGATCGACGAGCTCCCACCCGGACGCAAACCGATCGAGACGGTTCTCCTGCGCGCGGGCGAGGGGCAGCACGTGATGGACCTGATTCGCGCGAATCTGGCGCGCGGGGAGCAGGTGTACGTCGTCTATCCCCTGGTCGAGGAGAGCGAGAAGATCGATCTGCGCTCGGCGATCGAATCGAGCGAGCAGATCCAGCGGAGCTTTCCCGAGGCGCGGGTTGATCTCGTGCACGGTCGCCTGGAAGCGGCCGAGCGGCACGCGGCGATGGAGCGCTTCGCGAATGGCGAGACGCAGATCCTGGTGGCGACGACGGTGATCGAGGTCGGGGTCGACGTGGCGAATGCGACCTTGATGGTGATCGAGCACGCAGAACGCTTTGGCCTCGCCCAGCTCCACCAGCTACGGGGTCGGGTCGGGCGCGGCGGGAATCAGGGGCGCTGCGTGCTCGTCGCCCGCGGAACCTTTGCCAAGAGCGAGGCGCGCCTGCGCGCGATGGTCGAGACGACCGATGGCTTCCGGATCGCCGATGCCGACCTCGAGATCCGCGGCCCCGGGGATTTCCTCGGGACACGCCAGAGCGGTCACGTGCCGGAGCTGCGGATCGCCGATCTGCTCCGCGATGCGCAGCTCGTCGCGATCGCGCGTCAGGCGGCGCGCGCGATCGTCGAGCTCGATCCGAAGCTCGCAGGCCTGCCGGCGACGCGGCGCGCGGTGCGGGCGCGCTGGGGTAAACGCATCGATCTCTCTTCGGTCGGATAGGGCACAGGCCGATCGGGCCGTGAAGGGGCAAGGTCAGACGGTCGCGGGGGTACCTCTTGACGGTGTCGCGGGTGTCGCCTAATCAGCGTCTTATGCAATGGTTCGTTCGTTCATTGGATCTGCGTACGCCGGGCTCCGAGTGGTCGCTCGGCCTGCTGGCTTCGAACCTCCTCCTTACCGAGGCGGGCGGGGACTAGCGCGTAATCCGATCGACACGGACGACGAAAGCCCCCTCCCGCCGGAAACCACGGCAAACGGGAGGGGGCTTCGTCGTTTCTGGGACCCAACGCAGAAACTGGACTCGACGAGCCCGTGGCCGGTGCAGATGCACCAGCCAGCCTCCCCGATGCCTCCGGCGGGCAAGGCGGGGCGGGAGGTTCGAGATGGACAGGAATCAGGGCAATCGGGATCAGCGCAATCCGAGCGGGACGGGACCGGCTGATCCGCAGGCTTCCGTCGGCCGGGCTGGAGCGCGGGCGGGTGTGATGCCGGCCGCGCGCTACAAGCCGTTCGTCGGCGTCGCCCTCGACGATCGGCAATGGCCTGCGAGGCGAATCATGCGCGCACCGCGCTGGTGCAGCGTGGATCTGCGCGACGGCAATCAGGCACTCGTCGAGCCGATGGGCTACGAGCGCAAGATCCGGCTCTTCGACACTCTCGTCGCGATCGGCTTCGAGGAGATCGAGGTCGGCTTTCCCTCGGCGTCGCAGACGGAATTCGATTTCGTGCGGCGACTGATCGAAGAAA
>JANNQH010000427.1:0-16926 GCA_031400655.1 Deltaproteobacteria bacterium
AGCGATCTGCCTGCATCGCGAAGCGCATCGCACTCGCCCGCTCACTCCGCGTCCACGTCTCCGCGAGCACGATCCCGGTCGCCCCGGCCACCTCTGCCGCCCGCACGATGAAGCCGACATTGCCCGGGTAGCGCAGCCCGATCAACACGAGCACCAGGCCGCCGCGATCCATCAACTCGTCGAGCGTGGGCCGTGCAGAAGATCCTTCGAGGGCGATCAGCCGCTCGGCCTCCCGGCCATCCGTGAGGCGAAGCCGCTCGCGCTCCGAAGTGGATCGAACCTCGATCCCCGAAGCTCTCGCGCGCTCGACGATCGCCGCGTCACTGGCTGAAAGTTCGCCGCGGGGCACCAACACGAGCTGGATCTCAGCCCCGCGATCGAGGGCAGCGCCGATCGCCGCCGCGCCGGCCAGTCGCCTCCGCTCGGGCCCTTGCCGCATCCCTTGCCGCGTGGATGGCTCCGTTCGAAAAGAGTCCTTCATCAAAGCCACCGCTGCGTGGAATGCTCAGTGTCGGGCGGGCGTGCGGCGGGGAATCATGTCGAGCACGACCTGCATCGAAGCCTGCCGCTGCTCGGCGGCGCGCGAGGAGGCGTCGAAATAGGACAGCAGGAAATTCCCGTCGAGCATCAACAGGACGCCCATGGCGACAGCGTGCGGATCGGTCTCACTCGGCACGATCTCGGCCAGCGTCTCCGTGAGAGCGCCGCCGAAACGGTGATGCAGATCGAGCACCGTGCGCACCAGCCAATCGCGGAAATTCGTGTGCTCGGTCGCCCAGCGGATGAAACCGTCGACATCGACGCGGTGCTGGGCGATGAAGGATTGGTAGAGCTCGACCTGCTCGCGCAGCCGCTTCTCGGGAGGCAGCGCCGAGAGATCGCGGGAGAGCGAGATCCGGAACGGCTCGCAGAGCCGGCTGAAGCACTCCCGGAAGAGCGACTCCTTGTCGCTGAAATGCCAGAAGACCGTCGCGCGCGACACTTCGGCGTGTTCCGCGACGTGGGCGATCGTCGTGTTCTCGTAGCCCCGGTTCAGGAAGAGCTCGGTCGCCGCTACCAAAATCCGGTCCTGGGTCGCCGCCTTGCCCGTCAACGGCCCGTCCTGCACCGCGGAGACCGGCAGCGCCGCACCCGCTTCGATCTCGATTCCGTCCCTGGCCATCGCCCGACTCCTTCCCGACGCGAACCCGGGCGGAGTCTACCGTCTCTCGGGAATTTGCCCGGTCTCACTCTCGCGAACGAACGCTCGTTCGCGCGAGCGAGAGGCGATGCCTGCTAGCGTGCCCGCGACGGGGGACACGCATGAGTGCACGCACACCCGACCTCGCTGCCCTGCGCAGCGAATCGCTCGCCCGGGTCGTCGGCAACCTGGCCGGCGTCGTCGAATGGGCGAACGAGGCCTTCGGGCGCCTGACCGGAATCCCGCTCGACGAGACCCTCGACAAGCCCGTCACCCTATTCCTCGAACGCGCCGGCATCGAGCTCGAGGTGGTCGATTTCGTCGCCCAGCATTTCTTCGAAGGCCGCGTCTGCCGCATCGAGTTTCCCTTCGAGCGTCCGGATGGAAGTCGGCTCGACGTTTTGCTCGAGGTCGAGGCGCTGCGTGACGAGCACGGCGAGATCGACCGCTTCCTGGCCATCGCCCGCGAGCAGGTCCGCGGCGGCGGCGAGCCGATCGCCTCACTGACCGCCGAGCTGACCGCCGCACCGATCTCCACACCGCGCTCGCAGCCGCGCTGCTCGGGGCAGCTCCCGCTCGACCTGTCGGCCGAGGTCGAGCGCGAGCTCGTCGAGGCCGCCGGCAGAGCCCGAAATGGCGGGAACCCGCCCGCCTTCGATCTCGAGCTCGCGCCGTCGCTCGACCCGATCGAGGGAACGCGTCTCGATCTCGTGGCGCTCGTGCGCTGCCTGTTGGCCAGCGCGACGAAAGCGTTGTCGGACGCCGGCGATGCCTTCGGTGCACTCAGTGTGACGACGGGCCAGACGACGCCGAATCGCCGCTTCGTCTCGAAGGTCCACGCGATCCCGGTCGGGCCGGCGGCCTTCGCCAACGAGCGCCGGGTCTACCTCGAGATCCACGACACGGCGCGCCCGCTGGCGCCCGCTGCGATCGAGCGAATCCGGCGCGGCGAGCCGGGCGGCGGTCCGGGCGGAGAAGCGCGGGAAGCCGAGCTCGTACGGGCGAGCGAGTGGGCGCAGCGACTCGGGGCCACGCTTGCGATCGACAGCACGCCGGGCTGCGGCAATCAGGTGCTCGTCCTGTTTCCCGCGCCGACGCGCAGTCTCTCCGATCAGGGGCCCTGACGAGAAGGACCGGCGGTCGGCGCGCCCGCGTTCAGCTCTCCTCGGGCTGAGGGCTCTCTTCGGGCTGAGGGCTCAGGCGAGGTACATGCCCCCGTTGGCGGCGAAGATCTGGCCCGTCGTGTACCCGGAGATCTTCGGGCAGGCCATGCCGAGCACCGTCGCCGCGATGTCCTCGGGCTCGGCGATCTTGCCGAGCAGAGTTCCGCGGCGCATCGCCTGGATGCCCTGCTCACCGATCGAAGCGAGCATCGGCGTATTGACGGGTCCTGGCGCGATCGCGTTCACCCGCACGCGGTAGTTCGAGAATTCTCGCGCCGTCGTGCGCGTCACCGCCTCGATCGCACCCTTTGCCGCGGTGTAGTCGACCTGCCCGACGTTGCCGTTTCGCGCAGAGACGGATGAAAAGTTCACGATGAAGCGATTCACGCCGTCGTCGAGGGGCTGGTCTCCTTTCGCCTTGAAGAGCGGATGCCAGTGCTGGACGGCGACCTCGCGCGTGAACAGGAACGTGCCCCCGAGATGGACCGAGAGCACGAGATTGAAATCGGCGAGGGTCTTTTTCGTGATGCGGGAATCTCGCGTGATGCCGGCGACGTTGACGAGGCCGTTGATGCAGCCCGTCGCCTCGAGGATCTCGCCCACCGCGCGCGGGACGTCCTGCTCCGAAGCGACGTTGGCCGCCACCGCGAGCGGCGCGACCTTCTTATTCGGGAGGGCCTGCTGGATGCGCGCCTTCGCCTCCTCGAGGCGACCGAGATCGAGGTCGACCATCGCGACCTGGGCGCCGTGGAGCGCCAAGGCCTGGGCGACCGCGAAGCCGATGCCCTGGGCCGCCCCCGTCACGATGTGGGTTTCACCGAGGAATGCGCCATCGCGCAGAACGAGATCCATTCACTTCACCTTTCACTGTCCGTCATCGTCCGTCGTCGTCCGTTTTCAAGAATGGAGCACACCGATCGGGCACGACACGCCGGTCCCACCGAGCCCGCAGTAGCCGTTCGGATTCTTCGCGAGGTACTGCTGGTGATAGTCCTCGGCGAAATAGTACTCGGGGGTGGGCGCGATCTCGGTCGTGATCTTGCCGTAGCCCGCCGCCTCGAGCTCTTTCTCGAATGCGTCGCGCGACGCGAGGACGAGGCGCTTCTGCTCGTCGTCGTAGTAGTAGAGGCCGGAGCGGTACTGGGTCCCGGCGTCGTTGCCCTGACGCATGCCCTGAGTCGGGTCGTGGCTTTCCCAGAAGACGCGCAGCAGCGCCCCATAGCTCGTCAGCTTCGGATCGAAGATCGCGCGCACGGCCTCGGTATGACCCGTCCGGCCGGAGCAGACCTCTTCGTAGGTCGGGTTCGGCGTATGGCCCGCGACGTAGCCGACCGAGGTGCTGATCACGCCCGGGGCCTGCCAGAACTTCCGCTCGGCGCCCCAGAAGCAGCCCATCGCCACGAGGATCCGGCCCATGCCCTCGAAGGGCGCATCGAGCGGCTGGCCCGTCACGAAATGCGCCGCCGCGACCTTCATCCGCTGGCTGCGGCCCGGAAGCGAATCCTTCGCACTCGGAATCTCCATCGACTTGCCGAAGAGTCCCATGGCTCTCTCCTTCTCGTGCTCGCGCTTATCGTCGTGCCCGCCGGACGCGCGGGCGAGTCGCAGGATAGCCGCGACACGCCCCCGCGCGACCGCGCACGCGTGATACGCTCGGCGCCGAGGAGTGCCCGCCCGCCGTGAAGATCGCCACCTGGAACGTGAACGGCCTTCGGGCGCGGCTCGAGTTCGTGAAGCTCTGGCTCGCCGAGCGCACACCCGACGTCGTCGGCTTCCAGGAGCTGAAGCTCCTCGACGACCAGTTCCCCCACGCGGAGTTCGAGACCCTCGGTTACACCGCCGTCAGCCACGGCCAGAAGAGCTGGAACGGCGTCGCCATCCTCTCGCGGCTCCCCATCGAGAAGCTCGAGGCGGGGCTTCCGGGCGAGGCCGATTTCGGGGCGCGCATGATCCGTGCCCGGGTGGGCCAGGGCGAGCGCGCCCTCGACTTCACGACCCTCTACTGCCCGAACGGGAAGGATATCGACCACGATGACTACCCGAAGAAGCTCGCCTGGTTCGAGTCCCTACGGCGCTGGGCCGCGGGCTTCGTGCGGGCCGGGGAGAGCGCCGTCCTGTGCGGAGACTTCAACGTCGTTCCGACGCCCCTCGATTCCTGGTCGGAGGAAGAGCTCGCCGGCGGGATCTTCCACACGGACGCCGAACGGGAGCGTTATGCGGCGCTGCTCTCGGTTGGCCTCCGCGATCTCTACCGCGAGCTCGAGCCGGCGACCAAGGCCTTCAGCTGGTGGGACTACCGCGGCGGCGCGTTCCACCGTAAGCAGGGGCTGCGGATCGACTTCCTGCTGGGGACTCCGGCGGTCGTCGCGCGGCTGCGGTCGGTCGAGATCGATCGGGAGTTCAGGAAGAAGCGGGACGAGCTGACGCCGTCGGATCATGCGCCGGTGCTGGCGGTGCTCGACGGGGACTGACGAAGAGCGAGTTCGCCGGAGTGGAGGTCTCGGCGGGAGAAAGCCCGTCGGTCTGGCTTGGCCTGGCCCGCAGTGGGGAACAGGAAGAACAAGCTGCCTCTTCCGCACCACCGCCAACTTCCATTATGTCACCGGGTCGCCCCGGGGCCCGTTCGGGGGCTCGCGAGCGCGAGCCTCGTCACGCGCGGGCGTTCGCTGCCTTCAGCCCGATGCGCAGCCGTTGCCCTGACATCGCCAATCCGAGATTCTGCCCGCGGCGTCGATCGTGAACGTCGTGTCACACCAGAATCGCCGGGTCTGACGCTGGTAGGTCCTGGCGTCGTCTGCGTTTCCGTTGCGAATCGCCTTGGACGGGAGCGATCTCGTCACCGACCGGGTGCTCGACCAGATCGGCAGGGTGTCACCATTCGGCGTCACGCGGGATGCCGTCGGTGGGCCCCAGGACCGGATCAGCTCGCCCGCTTCGTGACCCACCCACGAAGCGGGCTTCGCTTTCTCCTGCACCGTCGTCGCGCAGCCTGCGGGGAGTGCAAGCATGGTCGCGACGAGTTTGCGCGGGATGCTCGGCGTCAATTCTTCTTCGGCGAATACCAGATCGGCGAGGTGTACGCGCGCTCGGTGATCGTCATGCGGGTTTCCGGCAGCGGCTTGTTGCCGAAGCGCGCCGTGTCGTACGAGGTCCAGCGCGGGGTCGGGATCTCGATCACGCGTCCGTAGTAGAAGGCCGACTGGCTCGGATCGAATTCGGGATCCTTCCAGACGGCGATCAGCTCGTTCGCCCCGATCGCGTTGGTCCAGGTCGCCTTCGCGACATCGACCGTGTTGCCGACGGCGGGGAGCTTGCCGGTGGCCGGGTCGGGCTTCCGGCCGCCGGACCAGACTACGTCGTAGACCTTCTCGTGGAGCTTTCCCTTGGCGTCGAGCCAGCCCTTCACGATCTGGAAGCGATCGAGGTTCGCGCCGAGCGGGTCCTTCAGGGCGGCGACGAGGAAGGTCGGCGTCTTGCCCGCTGGCGCGGCCTGAAGCTCGCCGCCCATCGGCACCCCCTTCGTGTAGCCGACACGGGCGGGAAGGCGGTCCTGCTCGTCGCCGCTCGCGAAGTCCCAGCCGCCGAAGAAGCGTACGATCATGCGCGAGCCCGTCGTCGCGTAGGTCTCCCGCCGGTGCATCGCATCCCACAGCGACTCGCGCGTGTTCTCCTCGGCCCAGACCGCTGCATATCCGGCGGCGGCGACCTCCCAGTCCATGACGGTCACGCCGGATTCCTTGTTCGCGACGAAGGTGGCCGTGAGGCGCGCGGGGCTCGGCTCCTGCGGCGTCGTCTTGCCGAAGAAGTTGTCTTCTTCCATCGCCGTGAGGCCCGTGTGGGCATCGCTGCTGCCGATGAGTCCGAATTTGTATGGATTGGTGCCGAGCTTCTTCTCGAGGACGAGACCGTTCTTCAGGGCCGGGCGGAGGTACTCGAACTCGAGCATCTCCTTCTTCTTGGCGACGCTGCCGTCGAGGTTGCCCTTGTCCCATTTCTCGAAATCGGCGAACTCGTCGTTGGGCGACAGGAACGGATGCGCCTCGCCGTCGCCCTTGGTCTGCGTCGCCTCGTAGAGGCGCTCCCAGTGGGCTCGCTTCTCGACATACTCGCGGTCGACGGGCTTGTTGGTGAAGGACTCGATCAGCGGGAACATGCGGCCGTTGCTGAGATTGCCGTTGTGGGCGATGGCGAGAACATGGCCGCCGGTCTTCTGCTCGTAGGCGGTCAGCCATTTCCAGAGCTCGCGCGGATTGTCGCTGCCGAGCGGCGCCATGGTCGTGTACGGCTCCATCTGGATGGCCTTGTCGCCGCCGTCACGGAAGATCACGTTGCGGTGCAGGTTGTTGCCGCCGGTATTCGAGGTCCACTCGTAGCCAATGAAGGCCGTGAATCGGCCGGGCTCGTTCGCGGCTTCGGCGGCCTCGATCGTCTCGTGCCAGGCATTGCGATAGGGCTGCGAGCCGGGCTTGTACAGCAGGGCGTCCGGGAACTTGCCTTGCGAGAAGGCGATGATGATCTCGATCGCGGCGGCCCCGCCCTGGCCGGAGTGGATCATGTCGTACCAGCGCTTGCCGGTCGGATCGGCGAGGAGGTTGGGTTTGCCGGCGAGCAGGTCGGGGAAGAATCCCATGTTGTCCGAGTGGTCGGCGACGACAAGGAAATCGAGGGGGCGGGCGAGCTTTGCCGGCTGGCCGCTCGAGGCGACGATCTGCTCGCCCCGCGCGAATCGATAGGCGTCGGCCGGCGAGAGGCGCGCGCCGAAGGCGCCGGCGTCGAAGGAGAACGCCGTGTGCAGATGGGTATCGCCGAAGAGCGGGACGGTCGGGAAGCTCCGGTCCACGTAGGGCGAGTAGGTCACGGTCTTCGGATGGCCCCGCTGGGCCTTGTCGGCGTCGAGGTCGCCGACGTCGGTCGCACGTGCCGTTCCCGTCATCTGGATGGCGCAGCAGGCGAGCATACCTGCGAGCACGATCGCCCCGATCGATCGTCGATGAGAATCGGTCTCCATTCTACCCCCCGTTTAACTACAGCGGATCAAGGCTGTCCTGCCGGTCAAAAAGTGTTCGGTATGAAGACTAGCCCTGATTGGATCCGCTACCCCGATCCATCGCTGAGATTGCCAGTGATCGCGGTGGCGAGGGTGCTGCCGCCGGTGTTCGGGGTCCACTCGTATCCGGTGAAGGCGGAGAACCGGCGCGGAAGGCGTTTCAAGCCCGCCTTTCCGCACCGCCACTAACGGTCATTAGGTCACCTGGACTGCCCCGGGGCCGGTTCGGGGGCACAGATGGAAGCGGTCGTGCCGTGTCCCTGGAGAAGCTCTGCTCAACACGCCCTCAGGCGACCCACGAGCACGGCACAGCGCGTTGGATGAGATCCGGCCTCGACCTATCGGGTCGTCGCAAGGATCTATTTGGTCCTTCGGTCGATCACCGGGCGTACCTCGATCGTGTCACGTCATCGCGACGCCGATGCGGTACACGATCGAGCTGCCGAGCAGCAGCGTCCCGAGACCAAAAGCCGCCGAGAGCCCGTCGTGGGCGCGCGTGAGATGCCGCGACGACAGCTGCAGCGGCACGGCGATCGCGGCCGACAGCGCCGCCATGCCGAGGAGCGAGCCGAGGCCGAAGATCGCGACGTAGACGAACCCCAGGGCGGGCGAGCGCAACTCCTCGAGGCGCTGTCCGGGCAGCTACTCCATCGCTCAACTATCAAGGCGCGATGATCAGGAACAGCCAGGTTGCCAGCAGGATGAGGTGGACCACGCCCGACAGCAGACTGGCCCGCCCAGTGCCGTAGGTGATCAGCGCCATCATGAAGGACAGCGCCAGCAGGACCGCGCCGCCCGGAGAGACCCCGAGTTCCAGTGGCGTGCCGGTCCACCAGGCGATAGCGGCCACGGTCGGGACAGTCAGGCCGATGCTTGCGACGGCCGAACCCAGAGCCAGGTTGATGGAGGTCTGCAGCTGATCATTACGCGCGGCGCGCAGCGCGGTGGCCGCTTCAGGCAGCAATACGATTGCGGCGACGATCACGCCGACCAGCGCCGGCGGCGCGCCGAGCACCTCGACCCCAGCGAGGATGAAGGGCGAGACCCCCTTGGCGAGCAGCACCACCGCGACCAGCGCGACCGTCAGCATCGCAAGCGCCCCGCCCACCACGCGTCCGCCCGGCCGCGGCCCGCCAGGCGCAGCCGGGCGCGTGGGCGTGAAGTGCTCCTGATGGCGCACGGTCTGCACGAAGGTGAAGCTGGCCCAGAGCAGCAGGCAGATCGCACTGACAAACGCCAGTTGCGCGTGGGTGTAGTAGGGGCCGGGCGCACTGGAGGTGAAATTCGGCAGCACCAGCGTCACTGCCACCATGGGGAGCAGCACGGTCAGGTAGGCCTGGGCACCCTGCGTGCGGAACGTCTGCTCCCGGTGCCGGACTGCACCCACCACGATGCACAGCCCGGCGAGGCCGTGGAGCACCAGCACCACGACCGCGTGGATCGTATCGCGCAGCAGCGTCGGTTCAGGCTGGTCGCCGAGCATGATCGAAACGATCAGGCCGAGCTCGATGACGGTCACCGCCAGCGCCAGGAGGACGGCACCGAAAGGGTCGCCGACCCGCACCGCCACTACCTCGGCATGGTGAACCGCCGCCAGCACAGCCGCGAGCAGCGCGACGCCGAGCGCGATACCGGCCGCAGCAGTGGCACTGCCGTGCAGCACCAGGTCGGTCGCCAGCGCGAGAATGGGCGCCGCCAACGTCCAGCGCGGGAGTCTGTCGATAGCGACCGTCATGAACCAAACCTCGGGGCGAAACGGCAGCCCGGGGCAAGCATAATCCCTGTCGGCAGCGCGGCGCTCATTGCGCCAGCCCGTGACGACACGAGAGATCCGACTGCAGTCGTATCTCCGGCCTCTTGGGTGAAGCGGTTCGCTCCGGGCCATGATGGAAAGTCGTGCGCGGCTGCAATATCTGCCGACTCACTTCCGCCCGCCGAGCGCGTCCCGCAACTCCCGCTTCAAGATCTTCCCCGCCGCATTCCGCGGCAGCGCCTCCCCCACGAGCTCCACGATCGTCGGAACAGAGCCGGAACAATATGCTGCCTTTCCCATGTCCCCGGCAAAGACCATCATTCCTTCGGGCCGTCCCGAGGCCCGTTCGGGGGCACGGCTGACGAAGATTCGGATCACGTCTCGATTCTGAAAAAGCGGTTGGCTGCGGCATCGTCTGATTATTGCGCATCGTTCTAGATACTATGAGCGACTGTACGTTCACTCTTACGATAGTACTCGTGCGTAGGAAATCGCGAGTGCGGACTGATATTGGAAATACATCGGAGGCGCAACGAATTGCATCGACCGACGGAATTCCGCGCATCGAACGGCGGCTACTTCGGCCGTACCTACGTCGTCGAATTGCGCAATGCGGTCTCTTACCTGATCGGGGGGCGAACCTTCGCTTGAGCTAGTCGCCCAGGAGGAGATTCCGCTCGTCAAGCCCAGCCGCGCCCAGTACGCGAGCCACGACTACCAGAAGGCTCTCAAGGCTCGGGAGGCGATCGGCGAAAACATCGAGGTCTTCTACAATCGAAGCCGACGACACTCGACGATCGGTGACGTGAGTCCAGCGAAGTTCGAAGAGACGAGACTGCGGAAAACGGGATAGTCAACTTGTCTACTTTTTCGGAGCAACGTCGGCGCGTGTCTTCCCGATCAACATGACCGCCGTTGATCCGTCGCTGGAATGCCGTAGTTCCGGTTGCGCGGGGGGATGGGGGATGCGCCGCATGGCCTGCCGATTCACAAGGTCGCGAGCAGAAGAACGAGGGTCCCGAGGATCATGCCGACCGAGCCGATTTCAGGTTCCACCCCGGATCTTGCGACGCCGAAGATCGCACCGGTCCACGTCCCTCGCCGCGTCCCTCGTTCCTCCGCCCGACTCGTGCCCCTCATCGCCGTAGCACTCTCGCTCGCCTGCGCCTCGGCCCCCGTCCGGATCGAGCGCGCCAACCCCCGCGCCGTGCAGCGCGACATCACTTCGAACGTGCTGAGCACGGGCGAGCTCTCCCCCCGGTCGAGGCAAGTGCTCGAGCGCCTCTCCCTGCGCGACGACTACGAGAAGCAACCCGTCTCGACCCTGTCGATCCTCCACGGGCAGCTTGCGACCGAGGGCGACCATCGCCGGCTCTCGACTCTGGCCGAGCTGTCCTTCCATTACGCCGAGCGCGAACGCGATCGCACCTACTACCTGCTCTCCGCGGTCTATGCCTACGCGCTGCTCTTCCCGGGGCCGGGGCAGGAGACGCTCGACGCCTCGGACCCGCGCATTCGCCTGGCCTACGACCTCTACAACCGCGCGCTGACCGAGGCGCTGACGGACGACACGGGAAGGGTCCAGTTTCGCGCGGGGCGCTACCCGCTCCCCATCGGCAGTGTCGACATCGCGCTCGACGAAGAGGAGACCTTCTGGGCCGGACACAGGATGAGCGACTTCATCGCAGCCGCCGACTACGAAGTGATGGGGATTCGCAATCGCTACCGGCGGCCCGGTCTGGGCGCGCCCGTCGCCGCCGCCGCGCTCGGCGAGGCGGTCGGTCCCGATGCGATGCCGAGCGAGCGCTTCATGCCCGGATTCCGGGTGCCGGCGACTGCCGTCCTGCGCATCGAGGATCCGCGGCACGCGGTGAAGAAGGGCCGATTCGAGTCTCGCATCGAGCTCTATACGCCCGATGAATCGGCGAAGGTCTCGATCGACGGCCACGACGTCCCGATCGAGTTCGAGACCACCTCGTCCCTCGCCAACTCCCTGGCCGGCTCACCCTTCTGGGACTTCGAGCTCGGCGGCTTCTTCTCCGGCGCGGTCCGGCCCTTCAAACAAGCGGTGACGGGGACCGATCTTGTCGACAAACCGAGCCGCGACGAGGGGCTGTTATTCCTCGCGCCGTATCGACCCGGGCTCATCCCGTTGGTGCTGGTGCACGGCACCGCCTCGAGCCCCGGCCGCTGGGCCGATCTCGTCAATGAGCTCGAGAACGAGCGCGTGATCGCGAATCGCTACCAGATCTGGCTCTTCCTCTACAACACCGGCAATCCGATCGGCTACTCCGGCGGCCTGCTCCGGCGCGCCCTCGAGAACGCCGTCGCGGATCTCGATCCGGAGGGCAAGGACCCGGCGCTCCGGCAGATGGTCGTGGCGGGTCACAGCCAGGGTGGGCTCCTCACGAAGCTGACGGCGATCGACAGCGGGGACCGCTTCTGGCACGAGTTCTCCGAGACGCCGCTCGACGAGCTCGCGCTCCAACCGAGCGTGCGCGAGACGCTGCGCTCGAGCACCTACTTCGCACCCGAGCCCTTCGTGAAGCGCGTGATCTTCGTCTGCACGCCGCACCGGGGCAGCTACCTGGCGGGGCTCAGCCTGGCGTCCTTCTCGCCTGCCCAGTGGGTCGGAAGTCTCGTGGCACTTCCGAGCAACCTGACGCAGGTCTTCACGGACCTGGTGACGAACAACCAGGGCAAGCTCGTGCTGCGCAACATGAACCGGTTCCCGACCAGCATCGACAACATGACCCCCGGCAATCCATTCATCCGGACCCTGTCCGAGATCCCCGTGGCGCCGGGGATTGCCGCGCACTCGATCATCGCGGTGGCAGGGGATGGGCCACGCGAGCGTGGCAGCGATGGGGTCGTCGCCTATGAGAGTGCCCATATCGAGGGCGTCGTTTCCGAGCTCGTCGTGGACTCGAGCCACTCGGCCCAGGGCTTGCCCGAGACGATCGAGGAGATCCGGCGGATCCTGCTCGTCCACGCCACGCTGCACCCGCAACGGCGTTGATTCCCGCCCCTGAGCCACGACGACGCGTAAGACATTCAAGCGGGCTTTTCTGCACCGCCGCTGAGTTCCACTCTGACGACCAGGGCGATCCACCGGTCAGCTTGCGCCGACGGCAAGCCTTCGAGCGCCGAGCGGGAGGCGAGGATCTTGAAGTCTCCGGCAGCAACCGCGGCGGCGCGCGTGGAGCTAGCGTATCTGGGCACTTCCGGAGGAGACCGCATGAGCGACGCAATGAAGACGGACTTCGACCCCAGCACCCTCGACATCGCTTCGGCCGAGAAGTACCAGCGCGAGGGCTATCCCCACGCCGAGTGGACGTGGCTGCGCAAGCACGCGCCCGTCTTCTGGTACGACCGGCCCGGCTTCGATCCGTTCTGGGCGATCACCAAGCACGCCGACATCGTCGAGATCGGCAAGAGGCCCGAGGACTTCATCATCGCGCCGCGGCTCGCCGTCTTCACGCAGGAGAGCCGGCCACCCGAGGATCCCGCCCGGCACCTCTTGAACATGGATCCGCCCGACCACGGCAAGTATCGCCGCGTGGTGGCGAAGTGGTTCACGCCGCGCACGGTGAAGGTCTGGCAGCCCAAGGTCGAGAAGCTGACGCGTGAGATCCTCGACAAGGCAGGCCAGCAGCGGGAGCTCGACTTCGTGTCCGAAGTCTCGGCGCCGATCACCATCGCGGTGATCGCGCTGATGCTCGGCGTGCCCGAGCAGGACTGGCACCTGCTGTTCCGCTGGACCAACGAGATCATCGCGTCCGAAGACCCCGAGTATCAGCACGGCCGCACCGCGCGAGAGACCGGCGACGCGGCTCGCGAGGACCTGTTCCGCTACTTCGCGGCGCTCTCTGAGGAGCGCAAGAAGAGCCCGCAGGACGACATCCTGTCGGTGGTCGTGCACGGCCAGGTCGACGGCAAGCCGCTGCCCGTGTTCGAGCTGCTCTCGTACTACTTCCTGCTCGTGGTCGCCGGCAACGAGACCACGCGCAATGCCATGACCGGGGGCGTACAGCAGCTGATCGAGAACCCCGGCGAGCTGGCGAAGCTGCAAACGAAGCCAGAGCTGGTGGACGGCATGGTCGAGGAGACCGTGCGCTGGGTGACCCCGGTGAACCAGTTCGCGCGCACTGCCACGCGCGACGTGCGCGTGCGCGACCAGCTCGTCAAGCAAGGCCAGTCGGTCTGCCTCTTCTACGCCTCGGGCAACCGCGACGAGGAGATCTTCGAGCAACCGTTCAGCTTCCGCATCGACCGTAATCCGAACGATCACATCGGCTTCGGCCGCGGCGAGCACGTCTGTCTCGGCGCACACCTGGCCCGGCTCGAGCTGCGCACGTTGTTCGCCCAGCTGCGCGAGCGCCTCGTCTCGATCGAGCGCACCGGGCCGGTGGACCGCATCCACTCGAGCTTCATCGGCGGCATCAAACGTGCGCCGGTCCGCTGGGAGCTGCGCCCGGCGCAAGCCTGAGCTGGTGCGGGCGCGCGAAGCGGCTCCCTCCCGGAAGCCCGCGTGGGCAAAAGGGAGGTAGGCATGGCGAATGTGTTGGTGACGAGCGCTTGTTTGGAAAATGGGCTTTGAGCCGCCTATCCCCGAGCCCGGTTCCCGACCATTGGAACGTCCTGCCAATTGACTATCGTCGAGCAAGTTAATTCCTGAAAGGAGCACCCAATGACGATGCAGTCTGACCACCCCGACCGCGCCTCATTCCATCGCATGAAGGAGAGCACCCGCGCAGACTGGATGATCATTGCGCCCCACCACGAAGCACTCTGCAAGGGCCTCCCCGATCGCACGCTCGCTCATCTCCGTCTGCTCGACGGCGACTACGGCGGCTTCCCGGTCGATCGCCTGACCCACAGCCTCCAGACGGCAACCCTCGCTCTGCGCGACGGGCGCGGGGAGGACTACGTCGTCGCGTCCCTGCTCCACGACATCGGCGACACGTTGGCGCCCAACAATCATCCGGAGATCGGCGCCGCGATCCTGAAGCCCTACGTGAGCGAAGAGGTCCACTGGATCCTGCAGCATCACGGCATCTTCCAGGGCTACTACTTCTGGCACCACATCGGCATGGACCGGGACGCCCGGGAGAAATTCCGCGATCACCCGTGGTTCGACGCCTGCGCCGAGTTCTGCGAGCTCTACGACCAGCCCGCCTTCGATCCCGCTGGCGAGACGCTTCCGCTCTCCGAGTTCGAGCCGATGGTCCGCCGCCTGCTTGGGGGCGGAACCGCAATCGTCGGGGCCTAGCTCCGTCCTGCTCTCCCAGGCGGATCTCGCCCGTTCGAGCCGGGACGCAGCGGACGCGCAGGAAGCCACGGGCCAGCACGCCGCACTCGAGTTAGGCGCGGACCTCGCGCTCGACGAAGCGAGCGACGGGGGCGCCCTCTGTTCTACCTCGGGCGAGGAAGGATACGAGCTCCGCGCGGACGACTTGGTGGACACGAGGGCAATCGGGTCACGGCGTTCGGGCGCATCGCTGGGTCGCTCCCACGTCCTTTGCGACATCTGCCGACTCACTTCCGCCCCACGATCGCGTCCCGCAACTCCCGCTTCAAGATCTTCCCCGCCGCATTTCTCGGCAGCGCCTCCCCCACGACCTCCACGATCGTCGGAACCTTGAAGGTCGCAAGTCGAGCCTCGACGAAGGCCCGCAGCTCAGCGACGTCGATCGTGCGCCCCGCCTTCGGAAGCACCGCACAGGCGACCTCCTCGCCAAGCCGTTCATGCGGCACGCCGAACACCGCCGCCTCATGCACCCCCGGAAACTCGTAGATCACGGCCTCGACCTCGGCGCAGTACACGTTATCCCCGGCACGTAGCACCATGTCCTTCGCCCGATCCTCGACGAATACGAACCCCTCTTCGTCGACCCGACCGAGATCGCCACTGCGTAGCCATCCGCCGACGATCGTCTCCGCCGTCGCCTCGGGCTTGTTCCAATAGCCCCGAATCAGATTCGGTCCGCGGAAGCAGAGCTCGCCCACCTGCCCCGCCGGCAGCGGATTCATCGCGTCGTCGAAGGCCTTCACCTCGAGGACGGGAACGCTTCGCCCGGCGCTGCGCGGCTTGCGCAAATAGTCGTCGCCCGAATTCTGCGGACCGTAGGCGTTGGTCTCGGTCATGCCGTAGCCGAGCCCCGGCCGCGCGCGGGAGAAGCTCTTGTCGATGCGCGAGACGAGCTCGGGGGGCGCCGGGGCGCCGCCGCCGCCCACGGATGCGAGACTCGACGTATCCCGCAGCGGAAAGTCCTTCGACTCGAGCAGATCGAAGGCCATCGTCGGCACGCCCACGAACTGGGTCACCCGCTCGCGCTCGATCAGCTCGAGCGCCCGCTCCGGGCTCCACTTGTACATCATCACCAGCTTGATCCCGGCGAGAAACGACGAGAGCATGACCGGCACGAGCCCCGTCACGTGGAAGAGCGGCACCACGAGAATGAAGCAGGCGGGATACGGATTCGGCTCCTTCGCCGGTTGCGTCATCGCCCCCGCAATCGCGCGACATGCGAAGGCGCGCAGCGAAGAGAGCAGCGCATGATGCGTCGAGACGGCGCCCTTGGGAAAGCCCGTCGTCCCCGACGTGTAGAGAATCGTCGCGTCGTCGTGCGGCCGGACCTCGACCTCGGGCATCGCGGCCCCTTTACGCAGCACCTCCGACATCCGATCCACACCGATCGGCAGCGGGCCAGCGTGACGAACGACGACGGCGCGGAGTCCTCCCTGCGCGAATCGCGTCTTTGCGACCTCGAAGCGTTCGATGTCGGCGATCAGGAGCCGGGCGCCGCTGTCCTCGAGGCCGTAGGCCATCTCCTCGACCTTCCACCAGGCGTTCATGCAGACGGCTATGCCGCCAATCGAGAGAATCGCCGCAAAGGAGGCGATCCACTCCGGATAGTTCCGCATCGCGAGGGCGACGCGGTCGCCGGGGCGGATCTCGTAGCGGTGCACCAACGCGTCCGCGATCTCGTCGACCTGCGCCATCAGGCCGGCGAAGCTCAGCGTCTCGTCCTCGTAGACGAGGAAGGGCTTGTCGCCATGCAGGCGCGCGAGGGCGAAGGCTTCGCGCATCGATTTCTGGAGCTCGCTGAAGACCTTCAGCGGACGGCCGTCGACGCTGCGCTCGACGATCTCGAAGGGCGCACTGGGGCCGGTGAGCACCGCCATCGCCTGATCCCAACTCATCGCCTGCGCCATTCGGATCGCCTCCTGGGAGCACGTCGCTCGGATGGTTCCGGGCGTGCGACCACCCAACTTCCGGGTCCGCCGCCGAGCATAACGGAGCGCAGGCGTTCGTCGTCGATCTGCGACCCCCGCTCGCCTGCGACTTCCGGTCCGCGAGAACGGCTGGAAAGACATCGCCGGATGGTCGATGCTCGCAGTCCACGCGCATCCCGAGGAGGCATCCCCCCATGATCGAGTCGGTCGCGAACCAACCCGAGCTGCCCTTCTATTTGCGCGGCCTGCATGCCCCGGTCGAACGCGAGGTCGAAGCGTTCGACCTGAAGGTCGACGGGGCGATCCCGCCCGAGCTCTCGGGTCTCTACCTCCGCAACGGGCCGAATCCCGCGCAGGTTGATCCCGGCCACTGGTTCATCGGTGACGGGATGCTCCACGCCGTCGAGCTCCGCGAAGGGAGAGTCCTTTCCTATCGCAATCGATTCGTCCAGACCCGCGCCCATCGCGGTCTCGCCCGCTATGTCGATCACGAGGGCCATGTCGATTTCACGGCGAGCCCCGCCAACACCCACGTCATCCAGCA